>JAFZNF010000123.1 GCA_017553025.1 Clostridia bacterium
ATACTTTGTAAAGTTCGGAAAAACCTGCGTTTCAAGGCACACTGCCTGATTTTTCTTATATACTGCGCCTTCTTTACATTCGGGTTCCTCTATAACCCAATTTCCGCTGTAAAGCTGAACTGCAGGCAAATCGGTGTAAGCCTCCATCTTTATATGGCTCTTATCTCCTTGCAAAACTGCGAATTTTCTCATACCCCGTCCGTTAATGATAAGATTATGGTCATATCCTGTGCCGAATTTAAGCTGTTCGTCCTCTTTATCAATGTCTTTGCCTATGGTTTTGGGGACAGTAAAATCAAAAACCGTTCCTAAAACGCTCAAAACTCTTCCGTCAGGCACAACATTTTCTGTAATCGGCGTAAAGAATGGGCAATCAAGCCACAGCGTATGATTTTTTATATCCCCCGACGTATGACCGTTTAAATTAAAATAACTATGATTTGTCAGGTTCAGTATCGTATCTCCGTCCGACTCGCCTTCATAATGTATCCTTAAGCCATTATCCTTTGTAAGCGTGTATGTCACCGTAACATTCACATTTGACGGAAATCCCTCCTCGCCGTCCTTTGAGGTGGTTTTTAAAACAAGACTCGGCTCCTCGCCGTCCTTTTCTCGGACTTCCCATATTTTTGCATTAAACCCCTCTTTTCCGCCGTGGAGATTATTATTTCTGTCACCATCATTAGCTAAAAGTTTAAACTCTCTCCTTTCGATTTCAAACTTGCAGTCCTCTATTCTGTTTGCGTTTCTGCCGATTAATGCGCCGAAATATCCATTTCCGTATAAGTATTCCTTATAGCTGTCACGTCCTAAAACAACATCAACTCCGCCAAATTCAAGCTTTCTTACAATCCCTCCCAGATTGAGTATCTGAGCCTTCAAACCTTTACCATTATCCAAATTATAGGCATATATATCGCCCTTTTGCATCTTTTCAAAAAACATTTTTGTAATCATATAAAGCTCTCCTTTTTTTAAGGGATAAGTCATCTACTCTTCATCAAGTTTTGCGTAAACCGTCTTGGAAGTAACACCCGAAAGTTTGCCTATTTTCCCTGACAGCGCATTTATTATATCTCCCGGTGCATCAATTGCAACGCTGATAATTGAAACACCGCGTTTTTTATAAGGAAGTCCCATTCTGCCTATTATATAATCGGCATATTCGTGCAATACTTCATTAAGTCTTGCAACTTCCTCAAAGTTTTCAACCACAATTCCTATTAAAGCAACTCTGTTTTCCATTTTATACCTATTAACTCCTTTTACATACTTTCGACCGTCTCTATCCCCAAAAGATACAGTGCCGATTTTATTACTGTGCAAACTGCGTCTACCAGGGCAAGCCTTGCATTTTTAACTTCCTCGTCTATTCCGTCCTTCAAAATGGGACAGCTTACGTAAAATTTATTAAACTGCCTTGCAAGGTTTGTTACATATCGGTTTACATAAAACGGTTCATTCTTCTCAGCCGCAAGCATCACCGCGTCCTGAAAGCCTGCAAGCATAGTAACCAAAGAATATTCCTCATCTAAAGTAACAAGTGAAAAATCTATATTTTCATTTCTGACGCCTGCGCGTCTTAAAATACTCCTGCCTCTTGCATAGCTGTATTGAACATAAGGCGCCGACTCGCCGTCAAAATCGAGCATACTGTCCCAACTGAAAACTATATCCTTTTCCCTTGAATTTTTTAAGAAGGTGTATAGTACTGCACCGATACCTACTTTTTTTGCCACCTCTTCCTTGTTCTCCAACAATAGCGTATTTTGTGTAATTATTTCAAGCGTTTTGCTTATTGACTCATTTAGAACATCTTCTAAGAATACCACGTCTCCGTGACGGGTGGAAAGCTTTTTATCAGGGAATTTAACAAGTCCGAAATTCACGTGCTCACAGCCTTTGCTCCACTGCCAGCCTGCTTTTTCCATAACAGCAAATATCTGCTGGAAGTGAAGTGCCTGAGCGGTTCCGACAACATATATATTTTTATAAAAATCATAGGTGCGGTGACGGTAAAGCGCCGCTGCGATGTCCCTTGTTGCATAAATGGTCGCGCCGTCCGATTTTAAAATTATGCAGGGCGGTATATTAAGTTCCGAAAGGTCGACAACCTGTGCGCCGTCGCTCTCTGTCAAAAGGTTTTTCTCCTTTAAGATTTCCACTACTTCAGGCATTTTATCCGAATAAAAACTCTCTCCGTTATATGAATCAAAATCTACGCCGAGCATATCATAAACTCTCTTGAACTCTTTAAGGCTTAAATCACGAAACTTTTGCCAAAGGCGGGTTTCCTCTTCTTCGCCATCCTCCAAACGCTTAAAATGTTCTCTTGCCTCAGTTTCAAGTTCGGGATTTTTTTCTGCCTCCTCGTGGAATTTTACATAAATTTTCAAAAGTTCGCCGATTGCGTCCTTTTCTATAGCCTCATCATCGCCCCAAAGTTTATATGCGCAAATCAGCTTTCCGAACTGCGTTCCCCAATCGCCCAGGTGATTAAGTCTTTTTACATCATACCCTAAAAAATCATATATTCTTGCGAGTGAGTGCCCGAGAGCAGTCGTGAAAAGATGTCCTATATGGAAAGGCTTTGCGATATTAGGCGAGGAATACTCCACCAACACGGTCTTTCCTTCTCCGCAATTGCTTTTTCCGTAATCTTCGCCGTTTTCTACGATACTTTCGATTATATCTTTTGTAAATTCCGTTCTGTTATAGAAAAA
>JAFZNF010000124.1 GCA_017553025.1 Clostridia bacterium
CTGTCTGCTAATGGTTTAATGCTCATAATATCGCCTCCTTTTTAGTATTAGCACTCTTTACCTTCGACTGCTAACATTACTATTATATTCCAATTGCTCGGCTTTTCAATTCTCGCATTTTTTGATTATTTGCATATATCTTTCAAATTCTTAAAAATTTGTGTATTTTCGCAAAAATACTTTAATTTACAAAATTTTCAATTATTGCATACCCGTCCTCCTTGCAATAGGCCTCAATTCCTGATTTGAGCCTTGCAATATCCTCCTTAGGATAAAGCTCGGGATTGATTTCCATTGAAGTTATCAGTTTATGAACTTCCCCGTTTACCTCATATAATGACAGGGTTTTCCCCGAAAGCTTAACAATGTATGTGATTACAGACGGGGACACTTCCTCCGATTCATCCTCCACCTCGGTTTGCGGCTGCAAGACCTGCTTCGGCACAGGCTCACGGCTTTGCCTCTCTTCCTTTTTTCTGCCGCAGCCCGAAAGCAGAACTGTCGACAGTACCAAAAGCGGTATCAGCATTTTTTTATATTTCACCGTAAATACGCCTCTTTTCGTGTTTTTTGGTATTTTTTCCATTTTTTTGCATTTTATTCATTTTTATTTTTTGCTCTTTTCTTATTGCATAAAAGTTTTTTTTGTACTATAATATAATTGGTTATATATGTAATTTACGGAGGTGTTACTGTGAAACACGCACGCGGCAGCAATAACGGTTTTTCGTCAAACAGCCGAAAGACCTCAAAAAAGCTTGAAACTTCAACCCGTACAGGCTCTTCTTTAAAATCTTCAGGTGCTTTGCGTACTAAAAAAAAGGCTGAAAAGAGGAAAAACTATCACTTGGCAAGACTCAGAGTTACTGCCGTTATCCTTTTGTGCATAAGCATCGTTGTTATGCTTGGTGTAGGCTCAGGAATGTACGCAGCAATTTCAAAAGAAATTGAAGCTATGGATTTTGACAGTGTCGCATACAACTTTTCTTCTACCCTGTTTGCTGACGACAGTAACGGAAATTCGCACGAAATAGCACATCTGCACAGTGACGGAAACCGTGAATGGATTGATTCGGACAAAATACCTGAAATAGCAAAGATTGCCGCAACTTCTATTGAAGACGAACGTTTTTATAAACACAATGGCATTGACTTAAAGCGCACCTTCGGAGCTACATTGGGCTTTGTATGGTCAAAAATTACAAAAAAATCGCCCGGGTACGGCGGAAGCACCATAACTCAGCAGGTTATAAAAAACATAACCAACGAAAAGGACAAGACTGCTACACGAAAAATTAAGGAAATGATGCGCGCTGTTGCCTTAGAAAAGCGTATTACAAAAGATGAAATTTTAACAGTATATTTGAATATAGTTTACTTTGGAAACCAGTGCTACGGAATTGAATCGGCATCAAAGGTGTATTTTTCCAAGAGCGCTATTGATTTAACTATCCCTCAGGCGGCAATGATTGTAGGAATAACGCAGGCTCCGTCAAGATATAATCCCTTTAAAAAGCCTGAGGAAACCCTAAAAAAACGCAACACTGTTCTTAAAAAAATGTATAAGCTCGGCAAGATTTCCGAGGAGGAATATAAGACCTATTCCGCATCTGATTTAGGTGTAAACAGCCGATATGTTTCTCCTTCTTCGACAGTTTACAGCTATTTTGCCGACCAGGTTATAAATGATGTAACGGCAGCGCTTCAGGAACAGAAGGGGTACTCAAAAGAATTTGCCACACAGCAGATTTTGGGCGGCGGACTCAAGATTTATACAACTATGAATTATGATATCCAGTCCGCTATAGAAAGCGTTTATACAAATACTTCAAACTTCCCCGGCGCTGCAGGCGGAACACAGTCGGCAATGGTTATCATTGACCCGTACACAGGCGAAATCAAGGGTATGGTCGGCGGAATAGGCAAGAAGACTGAAAGCCGCGGTCTTAACCGCGCAACTCAGTCCACACGCCAGCCGGGTTCTTCAATAAAACCGCTGTCAGTATATTCGCCCGCTTTGGAAACAGGCAAAATTACCGCTGCGTCAATAATCAACGATTCTCAGGTGACAATCGGCGACTGGACACCCAAAAACTCCTACAAGGGATTTAAAGGCGATATAACTGTCAGAAAGGCGATTGAAATATCAGCAAATATACCCGCCGTTAAGACTCTTCAATCGGTAGGGCTTGATACAAGCTATAATTTTATGACGAAAAAGTATAACTTTTCATCAATAATCCCAGACGATAAAAATTACAGTCCCCTAAGCCTCGGCGGTCTTACAAAAGGCGTTTCGGTAAAGGAAATGGCAGCGGCATATGCGGTATTTGTCAATAAAGGCATCTACATTACACCGCACACCTATACAAAGGTTTTGGACAGCAGTGGCAAAGTTTTACTTGAATTTACCCCAAAATCAAATCGTGTTTTGAGTGAAGCAAATGCGTTCATTATGACAAGTTTTCTATATGAGGTTGTGAACGGAAGCGCAGGTACAGGACGCGCGGCGCGCCTTGCAAATATGCCCAGCTACGGAAAAACGGGAACAACAAACAGCAATCACGATAAATGGTTTGTAGGCTTTACCCCCTACTATGTCGGCGCCGTGTGGTACGGATATGACAATAAACCGCAAGGCGTTTCAACAAACGCATCGGTTTCGATTTGGAAAAAGGTTATGACAAAAGTCCACGAAAGCCTTGAAACGAAAGAGATCCCCGTACCTAATAACATTACGGCAGTTTCTATTTGCCAGCGTACAGGAAAGCTGGCTTCCCCCGGCTGTCAGTATGCGCATAAAGAATACTTTGTAAAAGGTACCGTTCCGTCAAAGTACTGTAACAATTCAAGCGGTAATTATATTGACTCCGAAATTGAAACATCTCCCGAATCTGATACGGAAAATGATAACGAAAGCGTGGTCAGCACACAGGACGAGTCTGAAAATGGCGGTGCGATAAATATTGACGGCGGGCACACCTCTTCCGAACCTGCGCCAAAAACAGAAACACCGCCTGCCAATACGCAAACACCCTCAAAACAAAACGGCGGAGATATTATCACCTTAGATTAAAAACAAAAAGGAGGCTTATGCTATGATAAATGACATCATTGAACTTATAAACGAAAAGCAATATACAAAACTGAAAGCTATCCTGTCCGATATGGAACCTGTGGATATAGCCCAGATGTTTGATGATCTGCCCGAGCGGTATATGCCCCTTTTATACAGACTGTTGCCAAAGGAAAGTGCAGCAGAAGTGTTTGTTGAACTTGATTCGGATACACAGGAAATGTTAATACGCGGATTTTCCGATACAGAGCTTAAAGACGTCTTAGATGAACTTTACTTGGACGACGCGGTCGATATTATTGAAGAGATGCCCTCAAATGTCGTAACGCGTATTATACAGCACACAGCACCCGAAATGCGCCACAGCATAAATGAAATATTAAAATATCCAAAAGACAGCGCGGGCTCTATTATGACAATAGAGTTTATTGACTTAAAAGAGGATATGACGGTACACGATGCCTTTACCAAAATCCGCAGGACGGGTGTTGATAAGGAAACTATTTACACCTGTTACGTGACCGACAGAAACAGGGTTTTAAAAGGTCTTGTTTCGGCAAAGGATTTGCTCCTTGCGGAGGAGGACTGCGTCATATCCGATATAATGGAGAAAAATCCAATAAGCGTTAACACAATGGACGATAAAGAGGACGTTGCGCGTGCGCTTTCTAAATACGATTTTCTCTCCCTCCCCGTTGTTGACAACGAGAACCGTCTTGTCGGCATTGTAACCGTCGACGACGCTATCGACGTCATTGAAGAAGAGGCAACAGAGGATATTGAGAAGATGGCTGCTATTACGCCGTCGGAAAAACCGTACCTGAAAACGGGTGTTTGGGACACATTTTTGCAGAGAATTCCGTGGCTTTTGCTCCTTATGATTTCCGCAACCTTTACGGCAAGAATAATCGCGCATTTTGAAACGGCTCTCCAAAGCTCGCTCGTTTTATCCACATTCATTCCTATGCTTATGGATACGGGCGGAAATTCGGGAAGTCAGGCATCTGTTACCATAATCCGCGGAATTTCGCTTGATGAAATTGATTTTACCGATATTTTCAAAACTATCTGGAAAGAAATCAGAGTGTCCTTGTTTTGCGGATTTGTGCTTGCTATAGCAAATTTTGTAAAAATGATGATATTTAAAGAGGCAGCTCTTCCCATAGCTGCCGTTGTATGTATAACTCTTGTATGCACCGTATTTTTTGCAAAACTTGTCGGCTGTACGCTCCCGCTCTTAGCAAAAAAAATCGGTTTCGACCCTGCAGTTATGGCAAGTCCGTTCATTACGACGATTGTTGACGCAATGTCACTATTTATCTACTTTAATATTGCAACAACGCTCTTGCATATATAAAAAAGCTTCTGATTGAAGCTCCGCCTGCGGGCGTGGGTACAAGGCAGCAGTTTTGTTATTACGGAAATTATCTCAAATTGAGATAATTTCCTACATAATAAAAAAAATTTAAAGTGCCACACACTGTGCGGCACTTTTTTAATTCATTCCCGTTAAAAATATTACCGCAAGCGCTAAAAGAAGAACACTGTCATCGCCGTCATCTATTAAAAGAGCCAGAATTACAATCCCCAAAATAATATCGTCAAGCTCAAAATTACCAAAAATCTTATTATTCTGGCAAGGTTTACATTCTTCCTTTTTTTGCTCCTGCTTTTTTTCAGGCTTTTTGCGTTCCTCCTCATTATGTACTATCATCTGCGGCATATCGTTATAGCTGTAATACCTCCTATACATATCCTATCTCCTTACTTCCTGCCCAAAAGTCCTGCAAATCTGCCGATATTCATAATTCTTATCGCCTTGTCTATTGCCTGCTGTCTTTCGGTGCGCATAAACGGACGAAGCGAGCGCAAAAGGTCGCTTCTTGTATCGTTTGTATTTGACATTCTGTTGACTAAACCTCTTATTTGGCTTATAAACTCAAGTCCCTCGGGAGAAAGCGCCATTTGTGAATTCCCCGCGTTTTTCTGTGCAGGCTCTGCCGTTTTAATTTGTTCTTCTATCTTATCTGCCACCTTAGACAAATCCGCACCCTTGTTTTGATTTTGTTCTATAAGTCCGCTGTTTTTCAATATATTCATCGCATTTTGGATTTTTCCGTCCGCATCATCGCCCAAAATTCCTCTTAATGTACTCATCATATCCGCCATTTTAAATCACCTCAGCTTTTTCCTGACATCATCAGCGGTTATCTTCCCGATTGCCGATTGATCAAATTTTTTTAACTTATCACCGATTTCCTTTGCGTCCATACTTA
>JAFZNF010000125.1 GCA_017553025.1 Clostridia bacterium
GCACATTCGTTATTGTATAAGCCGAGTATTTTCATTTTTTATCCTTTCCCGAAACAGGGTTATTTTAAAAATTCTTCGGTAATCGGTTCGCCGCGTTTAAGGCTTCTTGCAGCTTTCTTTCCGATAAGTTCATTCAGGTGTTTGGGTAAGATGCCGTAACCCGGACGAATGGCTTTTATGTTTTCAAGTGTAAATTCTTCGCCTTCGGCTATATCTTTTACGGCAAAGAGACTTCTTCTGAAAATCGTCGAACTCTTTTCTTTTTCAGAAAGCGTATAATCGGGACCTTTTGCGATTTTCGTAGCATTTCGAACATCCGAAACCATTTTCGCAAAATTTTTCATGCTCATGGAAAATTTGCTGTCTGCACTTTCGATTCCCGGAAGGCATACGTGTTTTTCGATTACACATGCGCCCAGTGAAACTCCCACAACTGCGCCGAGGCTTCCCTCGGAATGATCGGATAGACCAATCGGAAGATTGAAACGCTTTTTCATATCGGGAATGTTTCCTAAGTGCATTTCATCCCAGGGTGCGGGATAAGCGCTGCAGCACTTAAGAAGGATAATCTGTTCGTTGCCGGCTCTTCTGCAAGCTGCAATTGCATCCTCAATTTCTTCGGGACTTCCCATACCTGTCGAAATAATCATCGGTTTTCCTTTTGATGCCGCATATTCGACGAGTGCAAGATCCACCATTTCGAAGCTTGCGATTTTATAAGCTTCAACTCCGAGTTTTTCGAGGAAATCCACACCGTCATTATCAAAAGGAGTAGAGAGGAAATCTATATTGCATTTTTTGCATTCGTCTTTGATAGCCTTGTGCCATTCATAAGGGGTGCATGCATCTTTGTAAAGATCGTACAGTTTGTATCCGCCCCATAAGCCGCCTTTTAATTTGAAATATTCATTGTCGCAGTCAATTGTTAAACTGTCAGCGGTGTAGGTCTGGATTTTTACGCAGTCTGCGCCTGCAGCCGCGGCCTGCCTTACGATTTCAAGAGCATTGAAAACATTGCCGCCGTGATTGGCGCTCATTTCGGCAATTATATACACTTCACCGTTGTTTATTCTGTCATAAATATGAAACATTCCGACACCTCTCAGGTGGCATTTTCAAACAGTTTTTCAGTATGCCACATTTGATGTTATTATACCATAAAAGGCCCTTTATTCGCAAAAAAGGTTTCAATTGTGTTTTTTACGTTAAATATAATGACTTTTTGCTTATTTTCTGATAAATTATTAAATGGTGTCTTATGTGCGAATATTAAGCATTCGTAAAAGATAAAACGATTAATTTGGCAAGGTATTGTAATGAAAACCGGACTTATACTGGAGGGCGGCGGACTTCGCGGAAGTTTCAGCGCCGGTGTGCTTGATGTTTTTATAAGAGAGGGAATTACTTTTGACTATGCTTGCGGTGTTTCTGCGGGCGCGGGAGTGCTTTACAATTTTATAGCGGGACAGGAAGGACGCACAAAGCAAGTTTTTTTATGTCCGAGGGGACATTCTTATTACGGCTTCAGAGAATTATGCCGCAGCGGTCGTTTCATGAATCTTAACAAGCTTTACGGTGAAATGGCTTTTGAAGATCCGCCTTTTGAATTTGATAAATATTTTTCATCCGAAACGGAAGTGGAAGTTGTGGCGACCAACTGTGTTACGGGCAAACCCGAATATTTAAAGGATAACGGTACCATAGACAGCCTTTTTGACTGCGGTCGCGCCACAGGGTCACTCCCTTTTATCAGCGGACCATACAAAATAGGCGAAAACTATTATATGGACGGTTCAGTATCGGATCCGGTCCCCATTAAAAGAGCCATGGAAAAAGGCTGCGACAAAATTGTTGTTGTTTCCACC
>JAFZNF010000126.1 GCA_017553025.1 Clostridia bacterium
CTGCTGAACAAAGCCGTCCTTCATAACGATAATTCTTGTACCCATTGTCATAGCTTCTGTCTGGTCGTGAGTTACATAGATAAATGTTGTTTCCAATTTTTTATGGAGTTTATTTATCTCTGTTCTCATAGCAACTCGAAGTTTTGCATCAAGATTTGACAAAGGTTCGTCCATCAAAAATACCTTAGGACTACGCACTATTGCACGTCCCAGCGCAACACGCTGTCTTTGACCGCCTGACAAAGCCTTAGGCTTTCTGTCGAGCAAATGCTCAATATCAAGTATCTTAGCAGCTTCGTGAACACGCTCATTTATCTCTGCCTTAGGTGTCTTTCTAAGCTTTAACGCAAACGCCATATTATCAAATACTGTCATATGCGGATAAAGAGCATAGTTCTGGAAAACCATAGCAATATCTCTGTCCTTAGGCGCTACATCATTCACAAGCTTTCCGCCTATATAAAGCTCACCGTCCGTAATTTCCTCAAGACCTGCAATCATACGAAGTGTAGTAGATTTTCCGCAGCCTGAAGGACCAACGAGCACGATAAACTCTTTGTCCTCGATGTCAAGGCAAAAATCACTTACGGCAGTAACACCGCCGGAATAAGTTTTATAAATATGTTTTAGTTGTAAATCAGCCATTAAATAATCCTCGCTTCCAACAAAATATTATTACTTTACGTACCGATTTTAACATATAGCATCTGCTTTTTAAAGATTCTAATTTAACAAAAATGCAGAATTATTTTAGTCACAATGTATAAATTGGGACAATATTCTACTGAATTCGGCTTTGAGCATCTGCGATAACTTTATCGGCAACTGTCTGAGGCGCTGCATCATACCTTACAAATTCAAATTCGAATACGCCTCTTCCTTGACTCATTGAGCGTAAATCGGTTGAATATTTGAACATCTCTGACATAGGAACTTCAGCTTCGACAAGGTTTAGTCCCTCTTTTTCGCTCTCGCCCATACCCATAACTTTGCCGCGTCTTTTATTTATATCGCCTATTACATCTCCCATTATGCTTTCGGGAACATACGCTTTTAAGTATCCGATAGGCTCCAAAATTACGGGTTTCGCCTGTTTTAAGCCCTCTTTGTATGCAATCTGCGCCGCCGTTTTGAACGCCATTTCAGATGAATCAACAGGGTGATATGAACCGTCGACAAGCGTTGCTTTAAGATTTACAACAGGGTATCCTGCCAAAACTCCGTGCTGGCAAGCATCGCGAAGTCCTTTTTCAACCGCAGGGAAGTAGTTTTTCGGAACACTTCCGCCGAACACCTTTTCTTCAAAGGTCATATCCTCTGTAACACCGGGCTCAAATTCAATCCACACGTGTCCGTACTGACCGTGTCCACCCGATTGCTTTTTATGTTTTCCCTCAACCTTGACTTTAGAGCGTATCGTTTCTCTGTATGGAACGGTAGGAGCATTTAATTTAACCTCAACACCGTATTTTGAGAACAGCTTATTCACAAGTACGTCAATATGTTGGTCGCCCTGTCCGTTTATTAAGGTTTCCTTAGTTTCTGCATTATTGCTTACATTAAATGTCAGATCCTCTTCTGCAAGTTTTGCAAGTCCTGATACTATCTTTTCCTCATCACCCTTTTTAACAGCCTCAACAGCCATTGAAAGAGTCGGGAGCGGAAATTCTATGCCTGTAAGTATTATATTTTTCCCTTCATCACAAAGGGTGTCGCCTGTTGAGGTGCTTTCAAGCTTGGTTATAACGCCTATATCGCCTGCGTCTACCGATTTCACCTCAGTTTGTTTCTTTCCGCACATTATATAGAGCTTTCCGATACGTTCTTTTGTCGACTTGTTCGCATTAAACAGAGTGCTGTCAGCCTTGACACTTCCGGAATAAACCCTGAAAAACGACATTTTACCAACATATGGGTCAGCAACAGTTTTGAAAACAATTGCAGAGGTTGTATCTGCTATATCCTGAACAACTTCCACAGGCTCTCCCGATAGCGCATTATGTGCAATTTCGGTAATTTCGTTCGGTGCAGGCAAATATTTTGCCATACCGTCCATAAGGCTTCTTACACCGATATTTGTGGCACCGGAACCGCAATAAACAGGATATATTTCTCCGTTTTTAACGCCGTTTCTGATTGCCTTTTTGATTTCATCAAAGGTAAATTCTTCACCGTTAAAATACTTATTCATAAGGGCGTCGTCCGTTTCTGCGACAGCCTCCATAATCATATCGCGAAGAGGTGCAATAGTTTCCGCCATACCTTCGGGAACAGGGATATCAACTCTGTCCTGACCCTCATAACGGCGTGCCGTCATATCAACTATATCGACAAATCCCTTAAATTCGTCGCCCTCCTTTATCGGATAAACAAACGGGGTAATAGCTTTTCCGAATTTTTCCTTCATTTCCTCAAGAGTTTTCTGGTAATTTGCCCTTTGATCGTCAATTTTGTTTACAAAAAACATAATCGGTGCGCCCTTTTGCCTTGCAAACTTAAATGACTGTTCAGTACCTACCGAAACTCCGCTCCTGCCGCTTAAAACTATCAAAGCAGCATCTGATGCACGCATACCCTCCTTGACTTCGCCCACAAAGTCAAAATATCCGGGGGTATCAATCATATTGAGTTTATTCTCCTTCCACTCTATCGGAGCAACAGATGCCGATATGGACATTTGCCGTTTTATTTCCTCCTGGTCAAAGTCCATAGAAAGCGTGCCGTCAAGACTTTTTCCCAGACGGTTTATTGCACCGCTGTTAAAAAGCATAGCCTCAACAAGTGAGCTTTTTCCGCACTTACCGTGTCCCATAACCGCAATGTTTCTTATGTTTTCCATTTTGTAGCTGTTCATAGTAATCTCCGTTCCGCCGCCTTTTGGCAGCATTTTTTATAGTAAAGTTTCGGCAAATCCCCGCCGACCAAAAATCTAAGTTATAAAATATTTACCCTGATTACAGCCTGTCTAAACAAAGAAGTAGTTAAAAAGTCACCAAACTTATTACCGTTTTTTTGTACACTATTTTTCAATCAACCTCTGTGCATCGAGCGCTATCATAAGTTCTTCGTTTGTCGGTATTACTAATGTGCGTACCGCCGCACCGTCAGCCGAAACATCTCTTTTGATACCGCGGATATTGTTCTTTTCTTTATCAATCTTAATTCCCATAAATTCAAGGCCCTCGGTGATTGCAAGACGGTATGCGGCATCATTTTCACCTATTCCGCCCGTAAATACTACAGCGTCTGCTCCGCCCATAGCAGCAGCATATGTTCCGATAAGTTTTTTAACGCTGTAATAGAACATATCAACCGCTAAAGCTGCCTTTTCATTACCGTTATTGGCAGCATCGGTCAAATCTCTGAAATCGCTTGAAAATCCCGAAACACCTAAAACACCCGATTTCTTGTTAAGCATCGAATCCACCTCAGATGCGGTCATTCCGCAGTTATTTATAAGATATGTTACAACAGCGGGGTCTAAAGAGCCGCTCCTTGTACCCATAATTACCCCGTCAAGCGGTGTAAATCCCATAGATGTGTCCACACACTTTCCGTTTGCTACCGCGGAAACCGATGAGCCGTTGCCCAAATGGCAGGTTATAAGCTTTAAATCCTTCCTTCCGAGCATTTCCTCAGCCTCTTTTGAAACAAACTTATGGCTTGTGCCGTGAAAACCGTATTTTCTTATCTTGTTCTTCTCATAAAGCTCGTAAGGAATTGCATACATATATGCTTTTTTAGGCATAGTCTGATGGAATGCCGTATCAAACACAGCAACCTGCGGAACATTCGGCATAAGCGCCTTGCAAGCCTCATATCCTACGATATTTGCAGGATTATGAAGAGGTGCAAGAGGAATACAATCCTTTATTGCTTTCAATACATTATCATCTATAATGCACGAATCGGCAAATCTTTCGCCGCCGTGCACAATTCTGTGTCCCACTCCGCTTATTTCGTCCATTGACGAAATAACTCCGCACTCAGGACTAATCAGCGCATCAATAACCATCTTTATAGCGTCAGAATGGTCTTTCATAGGCTGTTCAAAAACCTTTTCTGTACCTTTTAGCGGATTTTTATGCTTTAATTTTGAACCGTCTATTCCTATTCTTTCGCAAAGTCCTTTTGCCATAACCTCACAGTTTTCCATATCGATAAGCTGATACTTAAGCGATGAACTTCCTGCGTTAATTACTAAAATTTTCATATTTACCTCCTATTTGTTTGCTTGCGCCTGAACACAAGTAATTGCAACAACACCTACTATATCATCTGCCGAACAGCCGCGCGACAGGTCGTTTATCGGCATTGCAATGCCTTGAGTAACAGGTCCGTATGCCTCTGCTTTTGCAAGTCTCTGAACGAGCTTGTAACCGATATTTCCTGCATCTAAATCCGGGAAAACCAAAACGTTGGCTTTGCCTGCAACAGGGGAGCCGGGCGCCTTTGAACTTGCCACGCTCGGTACTATTGCCGCATCAAGCTGCAATTCTCCGTCTAATTTCACATTCGGGAACTGCTCCTTTGCAATCCTTGTAGCCTCCAACACCTTGTCAACATCAGCGTGTTTTGCACTGCCCTTTGTAGAGTGCGAAAGCATTGCAACATACGCCTCTTTTTCCGCCAAAAGCTCAAAGGATTCAGCAGAGCAGCCTGCGATTGCCGCAAGTTTTTCGGGAGTCGGGTTCTGCTCTAATCCGCTGTCAGCAAAGATAAATGTTCCGTTTGCGCCATATTCGCAATCGGGCACGACCATAAGGAAAAATGCCGAAACAAGCGCAACACCAGGCTTTGTTTTGATTATCTGAAGACTTGGTCTTAAAGTATTTGCAGTCGAGTGACAGGCACCTGACACAACGCCGTCAGCGTCCCCTGCCTTTACCATAAGACAGGCATAATACATATAATCGCCGAGCGCCTGAGCCTTGGCATCTTCATATGTTAATCCCTTTGATTTTCTAAGCTCGACAAACAGGTTAATGTATTCTTCGGTTTTTTCGTATGTGAAGGGATTGATTATTGTCGCTTTTGAAATATCAAGTCCTTTTGAGTTTTCGCTAACTTCCTCGGGTGTTCCTATAATAATAAGATTTGCAATGTCCTCCTTTAAGATTTTTTCAGCCGCCTCGAAAGTACGTCTGTCCATAGATTCGGGAAGAATAATCGTCTTTTTATCATTCTTCGCCCTCTCCTTAATTCTCTCTAAAAACTGACTCATTTTGTCCGTCTCCTTTTGTATCGTATTTCTCAAATTATTATACAGCAATTAACATTATTTTACAAGTGTGTTACAATATTTTCTAAAATTTGTACTAAAAATCTATTGAATATTTATTGGAATTGCTATATAATATTTTAGCAGTATCTTTGTGGAGGTAATTTTATGAAAATTCTCGTAACGGGCGGAGCAGGCTACATCGGCTCGCATACCTGCGTTGAACTTTTAAACAGGGGATATGATATTGTCGTTTTGGATAATCTTGACAATTCAAGCGAAAAGTCATTAGAGCGCGTAAAAGAGCTTACAGGGAAAGACTTCCCGTTTTATAGGGTTGACCTTTTGGATTATGCGGGAACGGAAAAGGTGTTTTCCGAGCATAAATTTGACTCGGTAATACATTTTGCAGGCTTAAAGGCAGTCGGCGAGTCTACAAAGCTACCTATAAAATATTATCATAACAATATCACAGGCACCTTAAATCTTGTTGATATAATGCAAAAACACGGTGTTTACAATATTGTATTTTCTTCCTCTGCAACAGTTTACGGTATGCCCAAAACTGTGCCGATTACCGAGGATTTCCCGACGTCTACTACAAACCCTTACGGCTCTACAAAACTTATGATTGAGCGTATTTTGAGCGACGTTTATAAGGCAAATAATAACTGGTCTGTAACGCTTTTGAGGTATTTTAATCCAATCGGCGCGCATAAGAGCGGAAAAATAGGCGAAGACCCCAAGGGAATACCTAATAATTTGCTTCCGTATGTTGCACAGGTGGCTGTCGGAAAACTTGATAAAATTCACGTTTTCGGAAACGATTATCCGACGAGCGACGGAACAGGCGTGAGGGATTATATACACGTTGTGGATTTGGCGCTGGGACACTTAAAAGCGCTTGAAAAAAAGACAGGTGAGCAGGGCGTACATATTTATAATTTGGGGACGGGTAACGGATATTCCGTTTTAGAGATAATTAAAGCTTTCCAAAAGGCTTGCGGAAGGGAACTTCCTTATCAAATAGACCCAAGAAGACCCGGCGATATTGCAGAATGTTATGCAAATCCCGAAAAGGCAAAACGCGAGCTCTGTTGGGTAGCTACACGCGGAATTGAAGAAATGTGCGAGGATTTGTGGCGCTGGCAGTCAAATAATCCTAACGGATTTAATGAATAAAACCATATTAAAAGCGGACGCAAAAGCGTCCGTTTTTTGTGTTATGCATTGTTTTTTGTGTAATTCAAAAGTCCGCCGGATAGAAGCATATCCCTTTGTCTTTCCGACAGATTGATTTGAGCCTCAAATTCAAAGTCTTTTGTCACATTCTTAATTACAAGCGTATCTGCGCTCTTTATCTTATCACAAACGTCCTTAATTTCAAGTATATCGCCTGCCGAAATCCTGTCATAATCCGCCTCGTCTTTAAAGGTAGCAGGAATAATGCCCGCATTTATCAGATTTGCCATATGAATTCGTGCAAAGGATTTTGTGAGTACCATTTTTACGCCCAAGTAAAGCGGTGCAAGCGCCGCGTGCTCACGTGACGAGCCTTGCCCGTAATTTACTCCGCCGACGATTACGGATTTGCCCATTTCCAATGCCCGTTTCGGGAAAGTTTCGTCCACTGCTTCAAAGCAGTGCTCGGAAATTTTCGGAATATTTGACCTGAGCGGAAGAATTTTCGCACCCGCCGGCATAATATGGTCGGTTGTGATATTATCTCCCACCTTAAGGCTTACTCCTGCCGTGATTTCATCTGCGAGCGGTTCTGCTACAGGGAACGGTTTAATGTTCGGTCCACGCAAAATTTCCACGCTGTCCATTTTACTCTCTTCAATCGGTGCCTCTACCATATTATCATTTATCAAAAATTCATCGGGCAGAATAAATTCAGGCATATCACCCATATCGCAAGGGTTGGTTAAATATCCGTTTAAAGCGGAAATTGCTGCAGTTTCGGGGGACACAAGATAGATTTTAGCGTCCTTTGTTCCCGAGCGTCCCTCAAAGTTACGGTTAAATGTTCTTAAGGAAATTCCGCCCGAATTCGGCGACTGTCCCATACCGATACAAGGTCCGCACGCACTTTCTAAAATGCGTGCACCTGCCGCTATCATAACAGATAACGCACCGTTTTTAGCAAGCATAGTAAGTACCTGCTTTGAACCCGGCGCAATTGCAAGCGAAACGTCGGGGTGAACTGTCTTACCCTTTAAAATATGCGCAACTTTTAACATATCTAAAAGCGAAGAATTAGTACACGAGCCTATTAAGACCTGGTCAATCTTCATTTTGCCGATTTCGTCAACCGTTTTCACATTGTCAGGAGAATGAGGACACGCGGCAAGAGGCACAAGCTCGGAAAGGTTTATTTCCACAACCTCATCATAAACCGCATCGCTGTCAGCGCAAAGCGGAACAAAGTCCTCCTCCCTTTTTTGAGCTTTTAAAAACTCTCTTGTTATTTCATCAGACGGGAAAATTGACGTTGTTGCGCCAAGCTCCGCGCCCATATTGGTTATCGTAGCTCTTTCGGGAACAGACAGCGTTTTTACGCCCTCGCCCGTATATTCCATAACCTTTCCTACTCCGCCCTTTACAGAAAGGCGCTTCAAAACCTCTAAAATCACGTCTTTTGCCGAAACCCACGGGGATAGCTTGCCTGTTAAGTTAATTTTTACAACCTTGGGGCAGGTAATATAATACGTTCCTCCGCCCATAGCGACAGCAACGTCCATTCCGCCCGCACCTATGGCTATCATTCCTATTCCTCCTCCTGTCGGAGTGTGACTGTCCGAGCCTATAAGCGTCTTGCCGGGCTTCCCGAAACGCTCTAAATGCACCTGATGGCATATACCGTTGCCGGGGCGCGAAAAATACACGCCGTGTTTTTTACAGATACTTCCGATAAATCTATGGTCGTCGGCATTTTCAAACCCCGACTGAAGTGTGTTATGGTCTATGTATGCAACACTTTTCTCGGTTTTTACACGCGGTACGCCCATAGCCTCAAATTCAAGGTACGCCATAGTGCCTGTTGCGTCCTGAGTCAGTGTCTGGTCTATCCTTATCCCGATTTCGCTCCCTTTTATCATTTTCCCCGACACCAAATGAGCCGAGAGTATTTTTTCAGTTAATGTAAGTCCCATAATTTCATTCCTCCATACCCGCCCATTTTACAACATTTATGCCCTTTTGTCAATACAAACAGCCTTGTAACATTTAACTAAAATTCGTCATACTGTATATTGATTGGAGTGGTATATATGAATATCTATTATTCGCTTTTTGTGATTTTTTCGGCTGTTATTTTTTTCATCATCATTGTTTTTGCAATAAGGAAAGAGCACTATTCCTTTAAGCTCATTAAATCAGGAAATGACCCGAATATTGAGGCGCGTCTGCGTATTTTGATGCGTAAAAATCCACACTCGGAAATTGTGGTTTTAAATAGCTCTACCTTATCCGAAACATCGGAAATCCTTAAAAAAATGGAGTATGATTTTCCGGAAATACATATTATTTCATACTAAAAAAGCCGTTTTAACGGCTTTTTATATCACATATTTATTGCTGTATTCATTATACAGTTCAAAAAATTTGTTTCTTCCCTCATTTTTGACCTGATTTAAATATTCGTGCGTTTCAAGAGAATTGTGTTTTTGCTCGAGTATGCTTACGGCAATATTTGAACAGTGGTCTGCAACCCTCTCACAGTTTGTTATAATATCTGAAAGAACAAATCCGAATTCAATCGTACAAAGTCCGTCACGCAGGCGGTTTATATGATTGTCCTTTATGATGCGTTTTAAGTTATCTATTGTCTGCTCAAGAGGCTCAACACGTTTTGCAAGCTCACGGTCGTCCGTACAAAGGGCATTAACCGTAATTTTCAGAATTTCACAAATCGCATCAAACATAACATTTATTTCTTTCTCCGCATCTTTTGAAAACTGTATATTCTTTTTCGATATTTCTCTTGCCGTAGATACAATATTTACAGCGTGGTCGGAAATTCGTTCTAAGTCCCCCACCACGTGCAGAAGATGTGTGACCGTTTTGCTGTCACGCTCAGATAACTTGCCGAGCGCAAGATGCACAAGATATGTGCTTATCTTATCCTCATAAGTATCTACAAGCTCTTCATTTTCTTCAATTTCTGCGGCGCTCTTTTCATCATACTCATACATAAGTCCGAGCGACATCAAAACCATAGTCTTTGAAATTTCTGCCATTTGGCGGACAAGCTCATTACATTTTTCAACCGCATACCCAGGTATGAGCAAAAATCTCTCATCTAAGGTGTCAAATACATCTGCCGCTTTCTTGTCCTTTTTATCCTTAACCGAATTTTTGGCAAGTTTTTCGAATTTATCCGAAAACGGAAGAAGTATTACGGTTGCCGTAAGATTAAATACCGTATGGATTATCGCTATGTAAACAGCTCCTACAGTATCGGACATTATCGAAAATCCGAAAATGCTATTGGCTATGTAAAATATCCCTGCTAAAACCGCAACGCTTATGAGCTTTATATGTATACACGCAGCAGCCACACGTTTTGCGTTTGTATTTCCGTTTATTGCAGACAGCATCGGCGTAAGCGCCGCGCCGACATTTGCTCCCAATATAAGGGGCAGCGCCTCGGAAAAATTTATTGCACCCGTTATTGAAATCGCCTGCAAAACACCCACAGCGGCAGAGGAGGATTGTATGACCGCTGTTAACAGAAAGCCTGCCAAAATGCCCGTTACTGGGTTTGAAAACATTCCCAGAAGTCTTGCAAACAAGGGACTGTCCTTTAATCCCGACATTGAAGAAGACATAGTTTCCATTCCGAACATAAGTACGCTGAATCCCAGAAGAATTGAACCTATATCTTTCTGTTTATCACGTTTTGCCGTAAAGCTCAAAATAATTCCTATCATAGCAAGAACAGGAGTAAAGGAGGAGGGTTTTAAAAGCCTCAAGAAAAAACTCTCCCCATTTATGCCTGAAAGACTCAAAATCCACGCCGTTACCGTCGTTCCAAGATTTGCGCCCATTATTATGCTTATCGTCTGTGACAGTTTCATAATACCCGAGTTCACAAAGCCTACCAGCATAACAGTAGTCGCTCCCGAGCTTTGTATTACGGCTGTCACGCCTGCTCCCAAAAGAAAACCCAAAAACTTATTTGCGGTCAGTTTTTCAAGTATCATTTCCAGCTTACTGCCCGAAAGTTTTTTAAGTCCTTCTCCCATAATATCCATTCCGTAAAGGAACATCGCAAGTCCGCCAAACAGCGTCAAAACTGAAAAAAAGTCCATAAGTGCCTCCAACCTACACTTCCATAATAACAGGTATTATCATCGGTGTTCTGTTTGTTTCCTCATAAATATATTTGTATATGCTGTTCTTTATAGATGTTTTTATTGTTGCCCAATCGCTTATATTTGCCCTTTTGCAAGCCTCAATGCGTTCTTTTGCTATATCCTTTATACGCTGCATAAGGTCCTCTGACTCGCGTACATATACAAAGCCTCTTGATACAACATCAGGTCCTGAAACTATTTCCTTATTTTCTCTTGAAATTGTCACAACCACAATTATAAGTCCGTCCTGCGCAAGAAGTTTTCTGTCGCGGAGCACAATATTGCCTACATCGCCTACGCCCAGACCGTCAACCAAAATTCTGCCTGCCGTAACCATTCCCGTTACCTTTGCACTTTTTTGGTCGAGTTCCAAAACACTGCCGTTCTGGAGTACAAAAGTATTCTCAATTCCCATATTTTTTGCAAGATCCGCGTGCAGCATAAGATGCCGCCGTTCGCCGTGGACAGGTATAAAATACTTCGCTTTTGTAAGCGCAAGTATCATTTTCAGTTCCTCCTGACAGGCGTGACCTGAAACGTGAACGTCCGAAAGCGCCTTATAAATCACCTCTGCGCCTATTCTGAACAGCTCGTTTATGACATTTGACACACTTTTTTCGTTACCAGGTATGGGTGTTGCGGAAATTATTATTAAGTCATCCTTGGTAACTTCAACCTTTCTGTGGTCGGAAAATGCCATTCTTGTGAGTGCGCTCATAGGCTCACCCTGACTGCCCGTGGTTATAATAACGAGCTTATGCGGCGGATACTTATTTATTGTATCAAGCGGTATCAGTACGCCTTGAGGAACTTTTAAATATCCCAAAAGCAGAGAAATATCTATAATATTTTCCATGCTTCTTCCCGAAACTGCCACTTTCCTGCCGTTTTCTGCTGCTGCATCAATAATCTGCTGCACTCTGTGCACATTTGATGCAAAGGTTGCTACAACTATTCTTTTTTTACAA
>JAFZNF010000127.1 GCA_017553025.1 Clostridia bacterium
GAAGTACACCGAGCAAAAGTGCAATTAAGCCGACATATATTGAAAGTGCAATTGACGCTAATATGCCTGACATTCTGTAAATGATTATCATAAACAGCATTATTAAAAGTATGCCGATAGCAGCCGCCTTCATTGATGACGGGAGCGCGTCTGCACCAAGCTCTGCACCTATTGTTTCTTTTGAAATTGCTGTCAGCTCAAACGGAAGCTGACCTGATTTTATTTGATTGGCAAGCTCTTGAGCTGTTTCGGGAGTGAAACTTCCCTCAATTATACAAGTTTCCGAATTGATTTCGCTCTTAACGGAAGGACTTGAAATGACATTTTCGTCCATAACGATTGAAATATAATTCTTATTCTCACTTGCAAGAGCTGCTGCATTTCTTGTAGCCTCAGCAAATTTATCTACAGCCTCTGCTGTTAATGTAAGCTGAACATAAGCCTGAGCAGCACCTGTCTGCGAGGTCTGACCGTATTTGTATTCAGCATTTTTAATGTCTGTTGCACCGTCTAATACAACATTTCCGTCAGCGTCCTGAAATGTGAGCTTTGCAGTTGAGCCCAAAAGACTTGCAGCCTCATCGGTATCTGTAACAGACGGAATTTCAACGGTAATCTGTCCTGCATTGTCCCTTGAAATTCTTGCCTCGGTATAGCCTGCACCGTTTAAACGTGCATTGAATATTGCCTCAACAATATCCATTTCCGCCTCTGTCGGGTTTGCCTTGTTTGCCTCAAATGTTATAACTGAGCCTCCTGCTAAGTCAATACCCTTTCTGATACCTTGATTTTCGTCAAATACGCCCCCGTATTTGAAACCCGATACATCAAATCCCATAAAGGCCACACAGTTCAAAATTACTGCGATAATAACCATAAGGATAAGAAGTAATACACTCTTTTTCTTCATAGTTTGTCCGTCCTTTCATAATGTAAATAACATACCCATATATTATATCCTTTTTTTTCTAATTAGTCAATACAAAATCACTTTTTTTATCTATTTACTTGCAGAATTATTTAAAATATTGTAAAATAAATGCCGTATAAGAAGTGGAGATTGATATGGAAAAATTTAAAATAGTTATTCCCTGTCTGTTTGGTTTAGAGGCGTTAGTTACAAAAGAACTTAAATGGCTCGGATATGATACCCTTAAAACTGAAGACGGAAAAGTGAGTTTTTTAGGCGATTTTGAGGCGGTATGCCGCGCGAATTTATGGCTAAGGTGCGGAGAGCGTGTTTTGATAGAGGTCGCAGAATTTGACGCTCTTTCCTTTGATGAGCTTTTTGAAAAAACAAAAGCGATAAAATGGATCGAATGGCTTCCTAAAAATGCAGCATTTCCCGTTAAAGGATTTTGTCTAAAATCTACTCTTGCAAGTATGCGCGACTGTCAGGCGATTATAAAAAAAGCTATAGCAGACTCAATGTCAGCGGCTTATAATATTGACTGGCTGCCCGAAACGGGAGCTTTATATCAAATTCAGTTTTCCGTAATGAAAGACAAAGTCACTCTTATGATTGACACATCGGGTGACGGTCTTCATAAAAGAGGCTACAGGCGGATTTCAAATGCCGCACCTCTAAAAGAAACTATCGCCTCAGCGATGGTTATGCTGAGCTTTTGGAAGTTCGAGTATCCCTTATGCGACCCGTTTTGTGGCAGCGGAACCATTCCGATAGAGGCGGCAATGTTTAAAAGAAATATTGCACCGGGGCTATCACGAAACTTTTTAGCCGAAAATTTTGAGCAAATTCCTGCTGATATGTGGCGATGTGCAAGAAGCGAAGCGCAGGATAAAATACGTAACATTCCTCTTAACATACTCGCCTCGGACATTGACGAAAACGCTATTTCGATAGCTCGGCAAAATGCGAAAATTGCAGGCGTTGGGGATTGTATCACTTTTAAGTGCGCTGATGCTGTCGGGTTTTATTCAGCCGAAAAATACGGAAGTATTATCTGCAACCCGCCATACGGCGAACGGCTTAGTGATAAACTTTCCTGCACTGAGCTTTACAAAAATATAGGAAAAGCCTTTTCAAATCTTCACGATTGGTCATATTATATTCTTGCCTCCGACGAAGATTTTGAAAAGCATTTTGGAAAGCGTGCAGATAAGCGCAGGAAAATATATAACGGTATGATAAAATGCAATATTTATCAGTATTTCGGTGCAAAACCGCCTAAAAAAACAGAAACGACTTAAAAATCGTTTCTGTTTTTTTCAAACAGTTTTTTTATGTTTTCCATAGCCTCAAGGGTAGCCTCCCGCGTATTAAAAGCTGTGAGCCTTATATAACCCTCTCCGTTTACTCCATAACCTGACCCCGGCGTCGTAACAACGCCTGCTTTTTCCAAAAGCTCATCGAAAAATCCCCAGCTCGTTTTCCCGTCAGGGATTTTTGCCCACACATAAGGCGAGCTTACTCCGCCGTACGCCTTTATTCCTATACTCCCGAATGTATCTTTTATAATTCTTGCGTTTTCAAGATAGTATATGATATTTTCCCGTACCTGCTTTTTACCCTCGTCCGAATAGACAGCAGCAGCTGCTCTTTGGATTACGTACGGTACCCCGTTAAATTTGGTGCATTGACGCCTCAGCCAAAGTTTATTAAGCTCGACACCATCTACTTTTACGCTCTTTGGTATTACTGTATATGCGCATCTTGTTCCTGTAAATCCTGCCGTTTTTGAGAAGCTGCGAAATTCAATTGCAACGTCCTTTGCGCCCTCAATTTCAAATATTGAGTGAGGCACGTCGGGTTCTGTAATAAATGCCTCATATGCCGCATCAAACAAAATTACGGATTTGTTTTCTTTTGCATAGTCAACCCACTCTTTTAAACGGCTTTTTGAAATTGACATACCTGTCGGATTATTGGGATAGCAAAGGTAAATGATATCTGCCCTTTCCTTTGGAATTTCAGGCACAAAATTATTTTCCTCAGTAGCATCAAGATAAATCAAATTGTTCCATTTTCCGTTATTTCCTTGCTCACCCGCCCTGCCGCTCATAACATTTGTGTCAACATAAACGGTATAAACAGGGTCGCAGACTGCAACCTTATTTTCTTTTGCAAATATATCGACAATATTTCCGCAGTCAGATTTAGCACCGTCAGAAATAAAAACCTCATCAGGTTCAATTCCAAGCCCCTGATAGTCATTTTCGCAAATCAGCTCGCGCAGGAAAAGATACCCTTGTTCAGGTCCGTATCCGTGAAATCCCTCAAAAGTACCCATTTCCTCGGTCGCCTTATGCATAGCCTCAATTACAGCAGGAATTAAAGGGCGTGTAACGTCGCCTATTCCCATTTTTATCAATTTCCTGTCAGGATTTTTCTTAGAAAAGTCTGCTACTTTTTTTGCTATATCGGTAAAAAGATAGCTGGGTGACAGTTTTAAAAAGTTTTCGTTTACTTTGGTCATTATCTTTTGCTCCTTATATCAAATTTCTCCGTCAAAAACAAATTCACAAGGGCCTGTCATATACACACATTCCCCGTTCCATTCAATTTTGAGATTTCCGCCCAAAAGATGCACAGTTGCCTCACTGTCTACAAGGTTTGAAAGCTTTGCAGCAACCATAGCAGCGCACGCACCGGTACCGCAGGCAAGCGTTTCGCCTGCACCTCTTTCCCATACGCGCATTTCTATATTTGAGCGGTCTTTTACTATAACAAATTCCGTATTTATCCGTTCGGGAAAAAGCGGATTGTTTTCAAATAAAGGCCCTATTTTTGCCAAATCGGGCATTTTATCAACAAAAACAACTATATGCGGATTACCCATAGAAAC
>JAFZNF010000128.1 GCA_017553025.1 Clostridia bacterium
AGCTTTCATAAAGCCTTGAGAAAAGTCTTTCGGTATATTTTTTTTGTATTCCGTCCATTGTGAGATTTGTGGAAATTATCATCTTCTTTGAAAGCGCATTTCTTTTATTTATTATATCAAAAAAGAACTGAACGGAAACAGGATTTGTTACCTCACTGCCCAAATCATCTATAATTAAAAGGTCGGCATTCATAATAATTTCGTTTGTTTCATCAAAACTTCCCTCGCATCTTCCGAACTTATAGTCCTCGTAGTCGGAAAAGAGGCTTGATGCCGTTTCGTAAATCACACTTTTTCCGCTGTCCAGCATTTTTTTTGCGGCGCAGGAGGATAAAAAGGTTTTTCCAAGACCGCAACCGCCGTAAAAGAGCAGATTTTTGCTTTTTTCATTCTCACAAAATGCCACAGTCTTTTTAAAAATGTCCTGCATATTCTCTTTTTCGGTCATACCGAGCTTTTCAATATATTTATCCCCGTAATAGTCAAAGGAAAATTCCGAAAAGTCGTGTAAATTTCCTTTCATATTTGACATTTCGCAGTGCAAATCTATGATTTTTTGGACAAGACAGGGACATTTTTCATTATCTATGTATCCTGTATCAAGACATTTTCCGCAAGTATATTTTACCTCGTCAAAATCCTCGGGTATGCCGTTTTCCAAAAGGAATTCTTTCTTTTCTTTCTTTAATGCCGACAGTTTTTCTTCAAAGTTTTTGTTATATTCCTCGCTCTTTTTGGGATTATCCAAGATATTTTTAAGATTTTCTATACCAAGCTCTGTAATTTTTCGGTCAATCTCAAAAAGGTGCGGATACCTTTCGTTTATTTCCTTTACGCGCCTGTCCCTTTCCATTCTTGCTCTTGTTCTGTCTTCGTCATATTTATCAAAAATCCTTTTAAGAGCCTCTTTTTCATAAACCATAAATTTTATTCCTTTCCCTCTTTGAGCTCCTTTATCCTGTCTTTTTTCCCGATTATTTCGTCAAATCTTCTTATGTACTCGTACGGTTCCTTAAAATTTGCAATTCTTTCTATTTTGTCACCTTGCACTATTTTGGAAACACCGCCCCCGCCGAGTCCGATAATTGTCTGTACTTCCTCCATAATGTTTATGTTATAGGCTGAAAAATACTCTTTTTTTGCATATCCTACATTCTCAAGATTTCCCGAAATATTTTTTTGCCTGTACATATAATACGGTTCCATACCGCTTTTTATAAGTGTGTCCTGCGCATAGGAAAGCATTTTATCTGCAAGCTCTCCGCCTGCTAACGGGATTTTTTCAAAATTAACTTTCGATGCTCTTTTTATGCACATAGAATGAACCGTTATATTTTGCGGATTTAATGACACAATTCCGTCAATACTCGTTTTAAACATATCAAAATCTTCGTTTGGAAGTCCTGCAATCAAATCGGTATTTATGCAGTTAAACCCTGCTTTTTCCGCAAGAGAAAAGGCATTGTAAAAATCATTTACAGTGTGTTTTCTGCCGATTTTATCAAGCGTTTCCTGATTTAAAGTCTGCGGATTTATACTTATCCTGTCTGCTCCGCCCTCTTTAATTTTTATTAGTTTTTCGTATGTTATTGTATCGGGTCTGCCTGCTTCTACGGTAAACTCTGATACCTTTTCCAAATCTATGCTCTTTTTTAACCTGCTGAATATCTTCTCAAGCTGTATAGCAGATAATGCTGTCGGTGTTCCGCCTCCTATATAAATATTCTGAACAGAAAGAGAAAGCTCTTTTAAAATTTTACCTGTATATTCTATTTCTTTTAAAAGGCAGTCGCAAAACCCGTCCGTATATTTACCGCTTACCTTTATATCTGTTGAAACAAATGAGCAGTAAGCGCATCTTGACGGGCAAAACGGTA
>JAFZNF010000129.1 GCA_017553025.1 Clostridia bacterium
ATTTCCTCTTGTATCCTTTGCGCCATCTCATTATTTGCCGCAATTATCGGCGAAACGGCAAAACCCTTGCCAACCATAGCTACAGCAAGTACAGCTGTAACTGCCATAATTATCTTTGTAACATCAATTTTTATGTTGTTTTTTTTCATAGCAAGTACCTTCATAATCAACAGAGTATATTTTTTTACAAATACCGGATACATACACAATAATTTTAACCAAAAATCCCCATACTGTCAAGAGAAATTTGAAAATTATATTAAAAAAAGAATAAATTTTTTTTACAATTATGCAATATGCTGTAAATATTGGCTTATGGATTGTTAAATAATACAAGATAAGGGTTATTAAAAATGCCAAAACGGTGTACCAGCGGAATTCGCCCGCAAAAAATCTCTGCCACAGTATAAAAAAACCACAGCCCGTCAAAAACCATATAAACGCATCAAAAAAGCCCGATACTGCTCTTTTAAGGATTTTGGGTTTTAAACTCTTGAAAAAATCGTATAAGAGGCTTAAAGCAACCGCTATACCTTGAGCCGAAAGAAAAGCCAAAAGCTCCTCGGAGGTTAAAAGAAACATTTTCACTTTAAAATATCCTTAAAAAAGCTCCGCTTATCTTTTATATCCGCAAAGCTCACCGTATCCACCTTGCCCGAAAGCGCAATCCCGCCGTTTTGTTTTGACAAATCTTCAAGACGCAGGTTGCTGCCCCCGATTTTGAGTCTGCCTGTTGCGGTCTTTAAAACAACCTCAGACGGAGAAAAATGTTCAACATTTTCCACCAGATTTACCGTTAGCTTTTCCCTGTTTTTTAGCTCTAAAACCTGCATTTTCTCAAGCTGTACGTCCATATAAACACATCCCTTCATACCTTTAGGATATGAAGGGAATATTTGATATATTACAACAGCTTATACATAAGCGGCGCATCGTTTTTAAGGGCGTGTTCCTTTACGTCAAGAACCTCTGCCCTTATCACCTTTTCTCCCATACGGACAGATATTATATCCCCTGTTTTAACATCGTAAGACGCTTTGGCGACACGTCCGTTTACCTCTACCCTTTGTGCGTCGCAGGCCTCATTTGCTACAGCGCGCCTTTTTATAAGCCTTGACACTTTAAGAAATTTATCCAGTCTCATAACAATCCTCTTTTTGCACAATAAAACTCGGAAAAGAAAAAGAAGCCTCCGCTAAAACGGGAAGCTCCTTTGCTTTTACTTATTTGTTTACAGCATCTTTTAAAGCTTTGCCTGCCTTAAAAGCAGGAACCTTTGATGCTGCAATCTTTATAGCAGCGCCTGTTCTTGGGTTCTTACCTGTTCTTGCTCCTCTTGATCTAACTTCAAATGTACCGAAACCAACAAGCTGAACCTTATCGCCATCAGCCAAAGCACCGGTTACGGCACCAATTACGGCATTTATAGCTTTCTCTGCATCTTTCTTTGTCAATGAAGCATTTTCTGCAACAGCTGCAATCAATTCTGTCTTATTCATTAATTCTTCCTCCTCCTATATATTTTTTCGGGAATTTTACCACTCCCTTACGAGTATGTATTGTATTATAAAGATTTGTGGTTGTCAATAGGTTTAGGTAAAATTTTAGCAATTTTTTTCAAATTTATACCACATTTTTGTAAATTTTGACAGGTTTTTACAAAAAAATATAATTTTCTAACCCAATTTTTAACGGAGCGGCAATTTATGAACGAACTTTCCTATACAAAAAATACCTTTTATCTGGTTGCTGCAGGTACTCTTTCCCAAATTTTTTCAGCTGCGCAAAAAATAATTCTTGTCAATTACCTAAAAGAAGAGGGTATGGCAATTTATCAAAGCGCCATATGCGTATATTCCGTATTTATTACATTAGCGTGCGGCGGTATGCCCCTTGCTCTTACGCATTTTATATCAAAAGAACGCTCTCTGGGAAAGGGAAACAATATCTATGCAGGGTTTCGGTTTGCACTTTTCGCTATGTGCTCTGTCGGATTTTTTTTGAGCCTTATAATGTTTATGACACGGGGCTTTTTTGCCGTTGCTATGAAGGATTTGGGTGCGGAACACGCCATAGCTGCACTTTCGCCCTCAGTCTTTTTTGTTGCGGCAGGCGCGGCGGTAAAAGGTTTTTTTGAGGGATACTCAAATATGCTCCCCTGCTCCGTATCGCAGGCGCTTGAGTCTTTAATAAAGTTGGCTTTGGCATATTTTCTGACTTCATTTTTGTGCGTATTTTCCGTATCATATGCAGCTTTGGGCGGCACGCTTGCAATTACTCTCGGTGAGGCGTTTGCTACCGCAGTTCTTTTTATATTCTTAATGTCCTTTTTAAGAAAAATTAAAACGTCAGACCGAAAAATCCGCCTCAAAACCCATACATCGCTTATTGCATACGCTCTTCCCATTACCGTATATGCCATTATTTTAAGCAGTCTTGAACTTGCGGAAAATGCAGTTATTCGGAATAGTCTTTTGGCTATACGCTTTTCCGAAGGTCAGGCTAAAGCTTTTTTTCTCAAATATTCGCCTTATACCTCAGTTTTTGACGCAGTCATAATTTCAAAAAAGCTCACGCTAAAAGGTGCAGGCTGGCTCTACGGTGCATTTTTCGGATATGCCCTGACTGTAATACGCTTTCCCGCAGGACTCTTAAGAATGTTTTCTGTTTCGCTTTTTCCTCTTGCCGCAAAGCATTTTGCAAAGGGCGATTGTGATGCACTTGGAAAGGACCTGTCGCGTATAATAAGAATTATGCTCCTTATCTCTGTTCCCGTATGCGCTGTTACCGTAATTTTCAGCAACCTGATAACCGAACTCCTGTTCGGTTCCTCCGCTTATTCTTTAATGCTCAATGCCTCGTCCCCGCTTTTGGTTTTTGCTCCCATATCAAGCGCATTTTCAACAGTCGAATATGCCTCCGGCAGAACCTTTGCGCCATTTTTGTTTGGCTTTATATCCTATATGATAAGCATTCCTCTTTGTTTTATTCTCATAAGAGTGCCGAACATAAACATTTTGGGCGCGGCAATTACCTTAACAGTCAGTGCATTCTGCGAATTTATAATGAGTTATTTTTTCATAACGCGGCGCCTGAAAATAAAAATAGAACTTTTCCCCGATTTTTTTACAAAAAAAGAGAACCACGCCTATTAAAGCAGGTTTCCTCTTTTTAACTGTATTGCTCTTTTTATGAGATATTCCCGGCTGTTAAGCTCAGGATTTATCAGGACCTCATCAAGCAAAAACTTGAGCGTGTCGCCTATTTCACGTCCTGCCTTATATCCAAGCTTTATGAGGTCGCGTCCGTTTATCTGGAGCTGGGATACGGTATACGGCTGACCCTCTGCTATAATCTGCTGTGCGCGTTCCTCCGCTGCCTTTATCTTTGATATTCTCTCCTTTATGTACATAGGGTTTTTTGCCATATTGTCTGCCGTTTGCAGCTGCAAAAGTTTAAAAAACAGCTGTTCTCCCGTACGTGCAAGCATACGCTTAACCGCAGTAGGAGATGACTCCATATGGACATCGTGATTTTCTATCAGGACTAAAATATCGTGAATTGAATCCTTATCCATTCTTAACCTATGCAGCAGGTCATTTGCCATTCTCATACTCTCGCGGTGATGACCGTAAAAGTGGTATATGCCGTTTGCGTCGCAGCTCCTGCACGCAGGCTTGCCTATATCGTGCAGAAGCGCCGCCCATCTCAAAACCAAATCTTTCGGCGTATTCTTAACAGTTTCTATAATATGCTCGCCTACGTTATATATATGGTATTTATTATTCTGCTCAGTAGAAAAACAGGCAAAAAGGTTAGGCAGGATATAGCGCATAAGCCCCGTTTTGTATAAAAGCAGCAATTTTTGAGGATTATCGCTGAGCAGAATTTTATTAAGCTCTGCTAAAATTCTCTCACTGCTTACATTTTTTATCAGTACAGCACATTTTCTAATGGCATTTTCCGCCTCAATGTCGATATCAAAGCCAAGGCAGGCGGCAAATCTTATTGCGCGCAGCATTCTTAGCGCGTCCTCTTTAAACCTTTGTTCACTGTTCCCCACACATCGCACAATTTTGTTATTTATATCGGAAATACCGCCGAAACAGTCTAAAAATCCGTACTTTAGGCTGTACGCCATAGCATTTACCGTAAAATCGCGCCTTTTTAAGTCGGTTTCGATATCTTCAACGTAGGATACGCTGTCAGGGTGACGCATATCGTTATAAGTGCCTTCTGTCCGAAAAGTGGTAACTTCAAATCCTGTCTTATTTTCAACCACCGTCACCGTCCCGTGTTTTAGTCCTGTATCTATTGTTCTCGGGAAAAGAGCCTTTACCTGATAAGGCCTTGCGTCTGTGGCTATGTCATAATCGGACGGAGTAATTCCCATAATACTGTCCCTTACCGCTCCGCCTACTATATAGGCCTTAAATCCGGCGTTTTCAAGTGTTGTAAGCACCTGCTCTGCACTATGGCTTACAGCTATTTCCAACTCCGTCACCGCCTTTCTGTTTACAGTATAGCATATAAAATCCCGCCATACAAGTAGCAGTACTGTTTTTTTATCGGAAAATTCATTTCAAATTCCCCCGCATATTATCCATACGGAAAATGCCGCACAATATGAGATTTTCAGAATAGTATATTATTAAGCGGCGGGAAGCGTTACATATTTGGGGAGGTGAATTATATGTGTTGCAGAAATAACAATAACTGCTCAAGATGCTCAAATGGCTGCTCAAACAATAACAGCATAGTAGAAGGCATTTTCGGCAATAACAATTCAAACTGCGGCTGCCAGAACAATCAAAGTTCTTGCTGCAGATGCCAAAGATGTTGCAATTCCTGCTGCTGCAGATGCTGCCGAAACTAATCGGGGGCAGCTGTGCTGTAAACTACCTCTAAAAAAGAGGACGGTACTGTGCCTTTTAGGTGCAGTACCGTTTTCTCTATTCTAATTCAAACGCGCCTGTATAAAGCTGATAATACTTGCCTTTTTTCTCTATGAGCTCCCTATGGTTTCCGCGCTCTATAATTCTTCCCTTTTCCATAACCATTATAACGTCTGAATTTTTAACTGTTGAAAGCCTGTGTGCAATTACGAAAACTGTTCTTCCCTTCATAAGACTGTCCATACCGCGTTGCACAATTGCCTCCGTTCTTGTATCTATACTTGAAGTTGCCTCGTCCAGTATCATAACAGGCGGGTCTGCAACAGCCGCTCTTGCGATTGCGATAAGCTGGCGCTGTCCCTGTGATATATTTGCTCCGTTATTGGTTATCATCGTTTCATACCCCTCGGGAAGTCTTGTTATGAAATCATCTGCACCGACGAGCTTTGCAGCTTTTATACATTCCTCGTCTGTCGCGTCGAGTTTTCCGTAACGTATATTATCCATAACGCTGCCCGTAAACAGATTTGTTTCCTGCAACACTATCCCCAAAGAGCGTCTTAAGTCGGACTTTTTTATCTTGTTCACATTTATTCCGTCATAACGGATTTTTCCGTCGGCAATATCGTAAAATCTGTTTATAAGATTTGTAATTGTCGTTTTTCCTGCGCCTGTTGCTCCTACAAAAGCTACTTTCTGCCCAGGTCTTGCAAAAACGTTTATATCGTGAAGAACGGGTTTCCCCTCTTCATATTCAAAATCAACTCCGTCAAGAGTAACATCGCCCGAAAGTTTGGTATATGTGAGTGTTCCGTCGCCGTGAGGGTGTTTCCACGCCCAATTGCCCGTATGCTTTTCGGTTTCGGTTATTTGTCCGTTTTCATCGATTACAGCGTTTACGAGTGTTACATACCCATTATCTGCTTCAGGTAGTTCGTCCATAAGCTCAAAAATGCGTTCAGCTCCTGCAAGCGCCATAACTACCGCATTTATCTGCTGTGAACATTGGTTTACATTACCCGTAAACTGCTTTGTCATATTAAGAAAGGTTACAGCAACCGAAAGGGAAAACACAGGATTAAAGGAAAGGGCAATATTATGTATTCCCAAAAGATAGAAAATCCCGCCTGCTACCGCCATAATAACGTAAAGCACATTGCCTATATTCATAATTATCGGACCCAGCATATTTGCATAGGCGTGCGCGCGGTAGCTGTCAGAATTCAGTTCATCATTCAGTTTATAAAAATCCTCTTTTACGGCGTCTTCGTGACAGAATACCTTAATTACCTTCTGCCCATTCATCATTTCCTGAATAAAGCCCTCTGTTTTTCCTAAAGATTTCTGCTGTCTTATAAAATATTTTGCCGAGCCTCTGCCTGCCTTTTTGGAAACATATACCATAAACACTACGCCTACCAAGAGGATAAGCGTCATCCATATGCTGTAATAAAGCATAACAAAAAATACGCATATTACAAGTGCACCTGCCCGAATAAGCGACGGTATCGCCTGTGACACAAGCTGGCGGAGAGTGTCAATATCGTTAGTGTAACGGCTCATTATATCGCCCGCTTTATGGGTATCAAAATACCGTATCGGTAAATTTTGCATACCGTCAAACATTTTGCGCCGCATTTTTGAAAGGAAACCCTGCGTTATGACCGCCATAAGCCGATTGTAGACAAATACGGCAGCAAGCGCAACGGCGTAAATGGCGACAAGAACAAATATTGTGGGCACAAGCTCGGATTCTGCAGCCGCCCAATTGCCCGTTTCTCCCCATTTTTCGATTATCGCTATTACCTTCTGTATAAAAACATCAGGAACAGCCGCCGCTGCTGAGGAGAATAGAATACAGAACAACGTGACGGGAAGAAGTACAGGATAGAAAGAGAAAAGTGTTTTTATAACTCTCCCTATTGTTCGGGGATTGCTTCTCTTATTCATCGTCTTCACCCCCGTTTGTCTGCTGCTCAAATATTTCACGGTAAATTCCGCTTGATTTTAAAAGTTCGCCGTGCGTTCCTGTAGCTGAAATTCTGCCGTTATCCATAACTATTATCATATCTGCGTCCTGAACGGAGGATATTCGCTGAGCTATTATAATTTTCGTTGTTTCTGGCATATATAGGGAAAGCGCTTTCCGTATAGATGCGTCGGTTTTGGTATCCACAGCGCTTGTGGAATCGTCAAGTATAAGAATTTTAGGCTTTTTTAACAGTGCGCGGGCTATACAAAGGCGTTGCCTTTGTCCTCCCGAAACGTTAGTTCCGCCCTGTTCTATTTTTGTTTCGTATTTATCGGGAAAAGTTTCAATAAATTCGTCAGCACAGGCAATTGCGCAAGCCTCTTTTATCTCTTCATCTGTTGCGTTTTCATTCCCCCACATCAGATTTTCCTTTATAGTCCCCGAAAAAAGCAGATTTTTCTGCAATACCATAGCAACTGCATTTCTAAGAGTTTCTATATCGTATTTGCGCACATCTGTACCGCCTACCGTAACACTTCCCTCAGGCACATCATAAAGCCTTGGAATAAGCTGTACAAGCGAGGATTTGCCCGAACCCGTACCGCCGATTATGCCGACTGCCGTGCCTTGGGGAATTTTGATGTTTATATCGCTAAGTACATATTTTTTTGCTTTCTCGCTGTATTTAAAGTTTACATTATTAAACTCAACCGAACCGTTGTCAACCGTTTTTTTTGGGTTTTCAGCCATTTTGAGCGTCGGGGTTTCATCAAGCACCTCCGCTATCCTTTTTGCAGACTCTGCGGACATCGTCAGCATAACATATATCATAGACAGCATCATAAGCGACATCAAAACCTGTACTCCGTATGAGAGCATTGCTGAAATCTGACCTATTCCCACATTTCCTATACGGTTTATAACCATTTTTGAGCCGACATACAGTATAAATACCGAATTAAAGTTCATACAAAGCTGCATAAGCGGCATATTGAGTGCGACAAGTTTCTCCGCCCTGGTAAAATCAATGCAGATATCCTCCGCCGCAGCCTTAAACTTTTCCTTTTCGTATTCCTCCCGCGAAAATCCCTTTACGATACGCATAGCGCGGATATTTTCCTCGATTGACTCATTCATACGGTCATATTTTTTGAACACTCTTCGGAAAGCAGGCATTGCTCTTTTTGCAATCTGGTAAAGTCCTATGCCAAGCACAGGAACTGCAACAACAAATGCAGAGGCAAGCGCTCCGCCCATTATGTACGCCATCGTTATTGAGAATATCAGCATTAAAGGACTCCTTAAAGCAATCCTTATCAGCATCATAAATGACATCTGAACATTGTTTGCATCGGTAGTCATTCTCGTCACAAGCGATGATGAGGAAAACCTGTCGATATTTTCAAAGCTGAAGGTCTGTATCTTTCGGAACATATCACTCCTAAGATTTTTTACAAACCCTGCCGATGCATAAGAACAGGTGAATGCCGCCGCACCTCCGCACAAAAGCGACAGCACAGCCATAATAATGAGCAAAAGTCCTGTTTTCATTACTTGGGCAATCTCTGTCTGCTGCTGAATTTTATTTACCAAATCAGCCGTTATAAACGGTATAAATGTTTCGATTACAGCCTCTCCAAGTATAAGCAAAAGCGTAATGACAGCAGGTGCCTTGTACTCTCTTAAAGAGCCTAAAAGCCGTTTTATCAAAAAAAACGCCTCCCTATTCTTTGAATTTTAAATAAGAATAAGTAAAAATCGGCAACTTTCTATCGAAATTTGCCGATTTTTGGTGACTCCTGGGGGATTCGAACCCCCGATGCTGCCGTGAGAGGGCAGAGTCTTAACCGCTTGACCAAGGAGCCGTGCAACTATTAGAGTTTACCACACAATCCCTTTTTTGTCAACTAAAATTTTAAAATTATTTGCATATCCCGAATAAAAAGCGGAATATTTCATATTTTTACATTTTTTTCATAAAATACTC
>JAFZNF010000130.1 GCA_017553025.1 Clostridia bacterium
GCTATCGGGAATTTCACTTGCGGCTTCGAGGTATTTATCTATTTCGTTATTCATCATTGAAACAGCCGCTTCATCTCCTTCTGTCGGGTTAATATACTTAGGAACAAAACTATAGGCATAACATTTGCCGTCTTCCTCTTCTCCATACCGAAAATCCTCACAACCGGTATATGCCAAAATGTCATAGTTATTCAAAAGAACCGTACAAAGCACTTCCCAAAAGTTGGTAAGATTTGCATCATAAGGCTCGTCCGTTTCCTCGTCAAAAAATATATCAATCTCTATCAGGTAATCAGGATATAACTCGATATATTCGGCTTTTTCCCTAAGCTGACTCTCAATAAATTGATATACATTTTCACTTTCATCTTCATTTTCATTTTCAGCTGTTCTTGACGGCGCCCCTCTCCTTTTTGGCGCACGGCTTATATTTAATTCATCAGTGGACATTTTTTTGCAAGGCAAAAAACCGCCTGTCGGCATTTCAACCTTTACCGTCCCAGAAGGCAAATCCCTCTCTTTTTCTGCAAAAACTCCACAAGCTGCGGAAAATACAAATAGCAAGGCAATAATCAACGACAATAGCTTTTTCATAAACCCCTCCGTTTTCTATTTCACCATTTTTAAAACAAGTGAGTAAATCTTGGGAAGAGCGTCGCCTTTAGCAAGTTTTCCTGCATTCTCGCCCATTTTCTCAAGACTTTCCCCGTTTCCTGCCATCTCCTTAATTGTATCATACAGAAGTTTCGATGTCAAACAGTTTTCGGTAATCACTTTTGCTGCACCGTTTCTTTCAAATTCACGGGCATTTTGCTCCTGATGGTTTCTGACAACATTGGGCGAGGGTATCAAGACCGACGGCTTTTTCAGCAACGCTATCTCCGAAACGGTTATTGCACCTGCTCTTGAAACTACAATATCACAGGCCGCCAAAACCTCGCTCATATTATTTATATAAGGTACAATTTTTGTGCCCTCGGGAATTTTTATGTCCTCCTCCTTGATTTTTTGCATTACAGCATCATAATTCCTGTCGCCTGTGCCGAAAAGTATATCCATATCCTGTCCGTTCATCAGCTTTAAGACGCCAAGCATTGTTTCGTTTATTTTTTCAGCGCCGAGGCTTCCGCCAAAAACAAGCACAAACGGCTTATCGGAAAGACCGAGTTTTTGTCTTGCCGACTTTTTGTCCGTATGCAAAAGTTCTTCCCTTATCGGGTTCCCCGTAACGACACATTTTTCCTTACACCTTAAATGTTCTTTGGTTTCTTCAAAGCTTATTGCAACAAAAGAGGCAAATCTCTGCGAACCTTTAACCGTAAAGCCGGGATATACATTCTGCTCGTGAATTAAGGACGGAATACCGAGCCTTTTTGCCGCCATCATAACAGGTCCCGAAACATATCCGCCTGTGCACACTACCGCGTCAGGCGCAAAATCTTTCATAATTCTTAAGGTATCGCGCTTTGCTTTCTGAAGTTTTGCAAATACCGAGATATTCCTAAGCAAATTCTTCCTGTCAAGTCCGCACACATCAATATATTTTATGTCATACCCCGCATCTGGGACGAGTTTTTTTCAAGTCCGCGCCGTGTGCCGATAAAAAGCGCAGAAAAGTCCTCCTCCTGCGCCTCTATATATTTACAAATTGAAAGGGCAGGATTTATATGTCCTGCCGTGCCTCCGCCTGCAAAAATGATTTTCATAAAAATCTCCCCTTTTTTATAGCCTTGTGCGTGAATTGCGCGATACATTAAGCACAACGCCCATTTCCATCAAAAGCATCATCATAGCTGTTCCGCCGTAACTGAAAAACGGAAGCGTTACGCCCGTATTAGGTACAGATGATGTTACAACCGCGATATTTAATATTGTCTGTATGGCTATCTGAGACATTATTCCGGCTGTCAAAAGCATTCCGAAAGCATCAGGTGCCTCAAGTGCAATTTTAATACCTCTTATGATAAGACCTGCAAATAAAAGTATTATAAATACTGCACCGACAAATCCCAGCTCCTCGCTGACAATCGAAAATATAAAGTCGTTATACGGTTCGGGAAGGTACGAATACTTTTGCATACTCTGTCCTAATCCTCTTCCGAACACTCCCCCCGAGCCTATGGCATAAAGGGACTGAATTATCTGATATCCCTTTCCCTGCGGGTCATCAAACGGGTGCAGAAAACTTATAAGACGCGCAGCTCTGGACGGAATTAAAAGCGCAACTGCCGCGCCGCCTCCCAAAAGTCCCGCTCCGCCGATAAAAATATATTTCATATTGGCGCCGCCGATTATTAAAAGGCAAATGGCAATACCGCATATAACTATTGCACCGCTTAAGTGTGTTTCAAGCATAATCGGGAAAGCAACTGCGAGTATCCAGACTCCGTATTTTGCAAGACCCTGCAGGGTTTTTAAATCATACCGACGATCTGATATGCTTGACGCAAAAAACAGCGCCATTAAAAATTTTACAAGCTCTGTAGGCTGGAAATCTGTTATACCAAGGCTTATCCAGCGTCTTGAGCCGTTTCGTTCTATGCCTATATGCGGTATCAGTACAAGTATCAATAGCACGATACCAATTAAAATGCCCATATTTGCATATTTTTTATAGGTATGGTAATCAACAAAGGAAATTGCATACATAAATGCAATGCCTAAAGCGGTAAAAATAAACTGGCGTATGAAAAAGTAATAACTTTTTCCGAATTTTATATTTGCCGCAGGCGTAGATGCTGAAAGCAGCATAACAAGTCCTATGATTGTCAAAACTGCCGTAATGAGTAAAAATGTATAGTCAAGCTCGCCTAAGCCTTTTGATTTTTTTTGTATTGCCGACAAAAGACCGTTTTTAGTTTTTTTAATTTTCTTTTTCAAAGCCGTCTTTTTTGCTTTCCCTTTGGAGGTGCTTTTTTTAAGCGGTTTTCCCGTATGAATAGCCTTTACTGCCACCTTTTGTCCTCCTTTTATATTCCAAGTACATACGGCAGAACTGCTAAAATTCCAATTATGCAAAGCAATAATGTAACCGCCGTAAATACGCCTACTATCTTATTCTCCTTCCAGCCGCACATCTCAAAATGATGGTGTATCGGCGTCATCTTGAACACTCTCTTTTTTGTAAGTTTAAAGCTCGTAACCTGAATAATAACCGAAAGTGTTTCAAAAAGATAAACAAATCCGACAATTATCAGTATCAGCGGCATTTTAAGACCCACTGCAAGCACCGAAACACTACCCCCCAAAAAGAGCGAACCTGTATCGCCCATAAACATTTTTGCAGGGTGTGCATTAAACATCAAAAATGCAAGGCAGCCGCCCAAAACCGCCAGTGAATACCACATTGAATCTAAGTCCGAAAGCATAACAGATGCGGCTGCAAAAAACAGCGAAACAACTGAGGTTATGCTTGTTGCAAGACCGTCTATACCGTCTGTAAGATTTACTGCGTTAACCGTACCTGTAACCACAAACAGGATAAGTATAATATACAAAATCCAAGGAACTGCCGCCGTTTTCCCCGAAAACGGGATAATGATGTGATTATCAAGATTTCCCGTTCTTGCCATAACAACTACATATATTACCGAAAGAATTGTCTGCAAAAAGAATTTTTGGCGTGCCGTAAGACCTAAATTCCGTTTTTTTACAACCTTTATATAATCGTCTGTAAAGCCGATAAGCCCAAACCCAAGCGATATTACAAATATCATTAAAAGAGGCAGGCTGTGTCTTATTAAAAGCGCCAAAGCGACTGCCGCAAAAACGCCGCAAATAAACGCAATTCCGCCCATTGTAGGCGTTCCTTCCTTGCTTTTGTGCCAGCTCGGACCTATTTCCAAAATTTCCTGCCCGAATTTAAGCCGTTTAAGCCAAGGTATTAAAACGGGAGATATAAGCGCTGTTACCGCAAAGGATACTAAAAGGGGCATAACAGTGAGCCATAAGCTTCCCGTCATATTTTCAGCTGTATAAATCAGATTTCCCATTGTTTTTACCTTTCCTCCAGAGCCTCTACGATTTTCTCAAAATGCATACCGCGTGATGCTTTTACCAAGACATTATCACCGTCTTTTAAGAATTTACCCAAAAATGTTATAGCCTCATCAAGTGTATCAAAGCTCTCTATAACCTCTGTTTTTGACTTTTTTGCTCCCTTTGCCAAAAAATGTGCATTTTTGCCGACAGTTATAAGCGCATAAATCCCATTCATATTTTCGCCTATTTGGTAAAGCTCGGTTTCGGCAAATTCCCCCATTTCCAAAACGTCTCCCAAAACGGCAATTCTGCGTCCGGATTTTGCACTCTCAAGTACCGAAAGTGCTGCACGTATTGAATCGGGTGCAGAATTATAACAATCATCAATTACCGTCAAGCCGCCGAAGTGTTTTATTTCCATACGCATATTCGTGAGCTGAAACTCGCGTATGCCGTCAATGATATCTGCTATAGGAATGTTCATTAAGCGTCCTACACAAATTGCCGCAAGCGCATTATAAACGTTATGCGCGCCTGCAGCCTTTACCGTTACTTTGTGACGCTCTCCGTCAAGGCAGACAGTAAAAATGCTGCCCTCCATACCCAAATCCTGCACGTCCTGTGCCGCAACATCGCAGTTTTTATTTTCTATTCCGTACGTTACCGTCCTTATGCCAGCCTGTTTTTTAGATAAAAATTCATCATCGCCGTTTACTACCAAAGTTCCGTTTTCATCAAAAAAGTCGCAAATCTGCATTTTAGAACGGTAAATATTCTCCTTGGAGCCGAGATTTTCTATATGTGACATACCTATATTTGTTATTACCGCAATATCAGGCTTTGCTATAGACGCAAGGTAGTGAATTTCTCCGAAATGCGACATACCCATCTCCAGAACAATCGCCTCGTGTTTATGCTCCAATCTGAAAACGGTAAGAGGTAAGCCTATATCATTATTAAAATTCCCCTGTGTCTTTACGGTATTGTATTTCATCGTAAGAACCGAGGAAATCATATCCTTTGTAGTCGTCTTCCCTACGCTTCCCGTAACGGCAACCGTGGGTCGGTTATATTTTTGCTTATAAAACCGCGCAATATCGCCCAGCGCAGTTCTGGTATCCTTTACACGGATTATGCTTTTACCACTCCTTGGCGGTATATCCCTGTGTGTAATCACCACGCTCACGCCGTTTTCAAACGCGTTTCCGATATAGTCGTGCGCGTCGTTATTTTCGCCTACAAGCGGTACAAACAGCATATTTACTCCTGCTTTTCTCGAATCGGTGGTTATTTCCGATATGACAAAGTCGGGCTCTCCGCATATAAGCTGTCCGTTTGTTGCCTTAATTATGTCCGCTACATTTAATTTCTGCATTCTGTTTCTCCAAAAATTCTTTTACTATTTCACGTTCATCAAAGTGTATCTTCTCTGTGCCTAATATTTGATATGTTTCCTGTCCCTTGCCCAAAAGAAGCACCACATCGTCCTTTTTTGCCAAGGAAAGCGCATATCCTATCGCCTCACGGCGGTCAGTTATTACCTTATAATTTTCTCGGTCTGCACCCTTTAATATATCGTCTATTATTTTTTGAGGGTCTTCCGTTCTGGGATTATCCGACGTTATAACTGCAATATCAGAAAGCCTTGTTCCTATATCCCCCATTATCGGGCGTTTGGTTGCGTCCCTGTCTCCGCCGCAGCCAAAAACGGCTATTAACCTGCCCTTTTTGAATGAATTAACTGTATTTAACACATTTTCAAGTCCGTCAGGAGTATGAGCATAGTCAATAATTACTGTGTAATCAGTGCCAATCGGCACTCTTTCAAGCCTTCCCTTCACTCCCTTTGCATTTTTTAATCCTTCCTTTGCCGTTTTTAAATCAATTCCGCAGGAAGTAGCTGCGCCCAAAGCGCAAAGAGCATTATAAACACTGAACATTCCCGAAATTTCAAGCTCTATTTTCTGATTTTCTCCGCCATAATTCACCGAAAACGTTACTCCGTTTTCGTCAATTGCTATATCCTCTGCTAAAAGCTCCGCGTCCTTTGTACCTACAGTAAGTTTCTTGCTTTTGCCAATTGATTTGAGCCTTTTTCCATACTCATCATCGGTATTTATTACTCCCACTTTGCACATATCGAAAAGCTTTGCCTTGGCAAGGAAATAGTTTTCCATAGTTTTATGGTAATCGAGGTGGTCGCGTGTCAGATTTGTGAAAACGCCAGCATCATAGCTGAGTCCATAAACTCTGTATAGGTCAAGTGCGTGCGAGCTTACCTCCATAACAACAAATTCCGCACCCATTTTTAGCATTTTTGCAAATATTTTGTGAAGCTCCAAAGAGTTTGGCGTAGTTGGTGTTGATGATTTTATACCTACAGGGTCATCGCCTACTAAAATTTCGTTTGTACCTATTATTCCCACCCTTTTGCCGGCAGTTTCCAATATACTTTTTATAAGATAGCTAACCGTAGTTTTTCCGTTAGTCCCCGTAATGCCTATCAACTTCAGCTTTTTTTCAGGCTGACCGTAAAACCTTGATGCAATCTTTGCCATTTCCATTTTTGTGTTGTCACAAATTATTACAGGGCAGGAACAGGTGATTTCCTTTTCCGCAACAACTGCTATAGCGCCGTTTTCCGCCGCCTGGTTTGCAAAATTATGTCCGTCTGTGCTTTGACCTTGTATGCATATAAAAACACTTCCGCTTTTTACTTCCTTTGAATTTATCGTAATATCAGTAATTTCAGCGTCTTCCCACTTCCAATTTGCGCCGAACAATTCGCTTGCTAACATATAAAAGTCCCCTTTTTAAGAATAAATTAACCGTTAGTCTGACGAGCTGTGCCTGAATTCCACGCTTACAACCGTCGCAGGCTCAACTAAAGTTCCTGCAGGTATACTCTGCCTGAATGCATATGCGCCCTCTGCCGCCGCAAGTCCTGCGCCGCCCACTTCAAAGTTAAGACCTGCATCCTGAAGGCGTTTTTGCGCCTGTTCCACAGTCAGTCCCTCAAGATTGGGGACTGCAATCTTCTTGTTCTCGTCGCGTTCCTGCGTATATACAATTATTGTGGAATTTTCTGCTACACTGACCCCGGGTTTGGGAAGCTGGTCCATAACAGTTTCGCCGTTACCGGAAACTTTGATATTAAGTCCTTTTGCAGCAATCATTTCCTTTGCCGAATTTACCGATTGCTCGCGAACATCAGGCACCGTTACCGAAACGCTTTGCGCCTCCGCCTCGGTATATTGCCTGTCAATACCCATATATTCAAGCGTTTCCTCAATTATAGCGCCTACCAAAGGTGCTGCTATCGTTCCGCCGTATTTATTTGCAACCTGCGGCTCATCAAGCATTACAAGACATATTATCTGCGGGTCGTCTGCGGGCGCAAAGCCTACAAAAGATGCAATACGTTTGCCGTTATTTCTGCCTTTTTCGGACGTTCCCGTCTTTCCGCCTATTCTGTAGCCCTTTATGTAAGCATTTTTTCCCGTACCGTTAGGGTCTGCTACTACGCGTTCCAAAATATTTCTCATAGTAGCTGAAGTCTGCTCGGATATGACCTTGTTTTCAACCTGCGGGTAAAAACTTTTAACAATTCCGCCTGCATTTCGTATTTCTTTTACAATCTGCGGTCTCATAAGATTTCCGCCGTTTATAACAGCTGAAATCGCTGTGATAAGTTGGATAGGCGTTATGCTGAATCCCTGACCAAAAGAGCTTGTCGCTATGTCAGTTTCCGACATTCTGTTTTTATAGTATACGCTCCCCGACTCTCCTATAAGCTCAATCCCCGTCTTTTTGGTAAGTCCGAATGCTTTAAAGTATTCCTGAAACTTTTCGCTGCCTATTCTGAGTCCCAAATCCATAAATACAACGTTACAAGAGTTTATAACACCTCTTGCAAAGTCCTCAGCGCCGTGTCCCGCAACTTTATGACACTTGATTTTGCGGTCTGCCACCTGCTTTGAGCCGCCGCAGTAGAACTGTGAATTCAAATCCGCCGCGCCCTCTTCAAGCGCTATTGCGGCTGTCAGAATTTTAAAGGTAGAGCCTGGCTCATATGTGTCGGAAATTGCCTTGTTCCGCCACATTTTATTACGGATTTTGGCTACTGCCTCATTTCTTTCCTCTGTGTTTTCAGATTTTGTCTTTGCTATTACATCGTCCATACCTATTGCAAATTTTTCGTATTGTGCAAGTGCGGTAGGGTCATTCAAGTCAAAGTCGGGTTTTGTCGCCATAGCAAGTATTTCACCCGTTTTAGGGTTCATTATAATACCGCAGGCGCCCTCTTTTAATACATCTTCAACACACGCCTGCTCCAGATATTTTTCTAAAATGGACTGTATGGTTTCGTCAATAGTTAAAACTATATCGTCACCCTTTTGCGCATCAATATCTGCCTCATACTGCTTTTCCGCAGTCGTCCCTCCTGCGTTTCTTGCAGATAAAACAGTCCCTGCCCTGCCTGACAAGTAGTTATTAAATGTCATTTCTATGCCCTGCATACCGTCGTTATCATAGCCCGTAAAGCCTATGATATGCGACGCCAAATTGTACTGATAGTAGCGTTTTGAATCCTCTTCAAAATAAACACCGGAAAAAAGCTTAGCCGTTTGCTTATCGACTGAGCTGTCCTTTAGTTTCTTTATGGCGTCCGCTTCCTCCACGGTTACGCGCTTTTTTATATACTGAAATTTGTTTTCCTTTGTAATCTTATCAAAAACATCGTCTTCATTTAAGTCCAAAATTTCTGCAAGTGTTGACGCTATAAGCCTTAAATCACTCTTTCGGACATTTCCCTCTTCGTCCTTGCAGTCCTTTTCAATCTGCTGAGGATTGCACACAACGGTATTAACCGTTGCGCTCTCTGCCAAAACGTTCTGGTTCCTGTCATAAATTGTCCCGCGTCTTGCATTTATAGCGGTTTGATTTGTCTGCTGGCGTTCTGCCGCCTCCTTCATCTGATTGCCGCGTACAACCTGCCAATAGAAAAGGCGCGATATGATTATTACCAACAGCGCCAAAAAAAACACAAATAATCTTATTGACCGTTTACGCATCTTGCCTAAAGTCATTTTGTATCATTCCTATCCGTACACATTTAACTATATTTATTATCTTTTGCAGGCAAATATGTCAAAAAAACTTTTTATCCCCTCCGCGTCCTTTGCCGTCACCTCTGTAACGTCGTCCTGTTTTACGTTTACATAAACCGTCTGATATTTTTCGGGTCTTACCATATTAAGGCGCGTTCTTGCCTCGCGTTCAATCGACTCGCGGTCAATGCTTTTATCAAGCTCAAAAGCCTTTTGGCTTGAATATTCCTTAAGGCTGCTGAGCTCCTTTTGAAGTTTTGCCACATTACGCTTGCTTTCATATGCCGTAACATTTCTCGAAATCATAAATCCCGCACAAAGCGCAAATATACTTATACAGCATACTATAGTACGGTGCAGTCTTGCTCTTTGCGCCCTTGCTCTTGCCTTATTCTCCCTTTTATTTTCCTTTACTTTCTTTTCTATTCTTGCGGCATTCGCCTCAAAATCCAAATCATAAGCAAGGTTATTGTTATACGGCATCGGTTTTTCTCCTCTTTTATATTTTTTCGCATACTCTGAGTTTTGCGCTTTTCGACCTTGAATTTATTTTAAGCTCCTCACTGCTCGGTAGGATTGGTTTTTTTGTTATTATCTTTATCTGCGGCTTTTTTCCGCACACACATACGGGAAAATCCGCAGGGCACGTGCAGCCTTTCGCAAGATTTAAAAAGGTTTGCTTTACTATCCTGTCCTCAAGCGAATGAAAGGTTATTACTGCAAGCCTGCCGCCATTTGAAATTCTGTCTGTTGCATCAATAAGTGCATTTTTAAGAATTTCAAGCTCGGCATTTACCTCAATTCTTACCGCCTGAAAAATTCTCTTTTCGGGATGGGCAATTCCCGCTCTTGCGCCTGTCGGAATTGCCTCTTTTACTATATTTGCAAGCTCTCCCGTGGTTTTTATTGGGGACACTTTTCTTTTATTGGCTATGAATTTTGCTATACGCTTTGACCATTTCTCCTCACCATAGGAAAAAAATATCTCTGCAAGCTTGTCCTCGCTGTATCCGTTCACCACATCGTATGCCGTTTTTTCTTCGCTTCTGTCCATTCTCATATCCAAAGGTGCGTCTGAAATATAGGAAAAACCCCTCTCCCCATTATCAAGCTGATATGATGAAACTCCCAAATCTAAAATCATACCGTCGATTTTGTCTATGCAAAGACTGTCAAGTATACCTTTTACATTACTGAAATTTCCGTGAACAATAGTTATATTTGACCCGAGGTGCTCAAGCCGTTTTTTTGCCGCCGAAATCGCGTCTTTGTCGCGGTCTATTCCGATAAGGCGCACATTTTCGGCTCTTTTTAAAATTTCTTCGGAATGTCCGCCTCCGCCGAGTGTACCGTCAACATAAATGCCGCCGTTTTTAACGCAGAGCGCATCAACTGCACTTTTTAGCATAACAGAATAATGCTTGAATTCCATTATCTTTAAATCCTTATTTCATACTCGGAAATGCCCTCGAGCATCATATCTGTATCAAAAGCACTGTCCGCTTTTCTCCATTTTTCGCTGTCCCAGATTTCAAACTTGGAATTCACGCCTACAAGCACAATGTCCTTTGTCATACCTGCGTGATTTATCAGGTCCTCATTAAGCGGGATACGGCCCTGCTTATCTATTTCACAAGCCATAGCCTTGCCGAAAAGTCTTCTTTGCAAAGCTGCTGCGCTGCGGTTTGTAACCGTCGGAAGAGCGCTTACCTTCTCGGCTATTGTCTGCCATTCCTCTTCGGGATATAAGTTTAAACATTCGTCAATCGGCGAGGGCGCTATATATACCGTACCTGACAGTTTCTCCCTTATCTTGGCAGGCAGAATAAACCTTCCGCGCTCGTCCAGCTGCCGCGGATATTCGCCTAAAAAACTTATCATTCTACGCCCTCCTTCCTGAAAATGCATAATATTTCGGCAAAATCTACCAATTCTCTCCCATTCACTCCAATACTCTCCCATTATACATCATACTTTACCAATGTGCAATAGTTTTTAAGAAAAAAATTAAAAATTTTTTTAATTTTTGTTACAAATATTATACATTTTATTGTAAATCTCTTGAAAAAGCGGTATAATTCTACTGATTTTGAAATACAAGGAGGCTTCTTTATGACAAATCAAATAGGTTTCCCTGCGTTTAACTTACACTTTACGGTAAACCGCGTTGCTTTTACAGTTTTGGGACGTGAAATATACTGGTACGCCATTTGCATACTTTCGGGATATCTTTTGGGGCTTTTATTTGTTACAAAGACCTGCAGAAAGCGAGGCGTAAACCCCGAC
>JAFZNF010000014.1 GCA_017553025.1 Clostridia bacterium
GGCGCAACTACGCTCGGAGAATATCGCAAACACATTGAAAAGGACAGCGCGCTTGAACGCCGTTTCCAGCCCGTTTTGATTGACGAACCGTCTGTCGAAGAAAGTATAGAAATACTGAAAGGCATAAAGGATTATTACGAAAAATATCATAATGTAAAAATATCCGATAAAGTGATAGAGGACGCTGTAAGACTGTCCGAGCGCTATATAACCGACAGATTTTTGCCCGATAAGGCGATTGATTTAATTGATGAGGCGGCGAGCAAGAAGAAATTATCCGCTTTGACAGCGCCTGATGATATTAAGAGCCTTGAAAAAGAGGCGGAAAAAATCAAAAAAGAAAAGGAAGAGGCAATTATATCGCAGAATTTTGAGAAAGCCGCAGAGCTTCGTGACCGTGAGAAAGCCGTTGAAGAGGAACTTAAACAAGGCACAAGCAAATGGAAGGATAATCATAATTCGGCTGAACTCAAAATAGATGAACAGGATATAGCTGAAATCATAGCAAAATGGACAGGAATTCCTGTTGTAAAAATCGCTGAAGAAGAGAGTGAAAAATTAAAGCATCTGGAGGACGTTCTGCATCAGCGAGTAATAGGTCAGGATAAGGCGGTAAGTGCCGTTAGCAGGGCAATAAGAAGGGGCAGGGCAGGTCTTAAAGACCCGAAACGTCCGACAGGCTCATTCCTCTTTTTAGGACCTACGGGAGTAGGTAAAACAGAGCTTTCAAAGGCACTTGCTGAGGCTATGTTCGGCTCAGAGGACGCTATGATACGTGTTGATATGTCCGAGTATATGGAAAAACATTCGGTGTCTAAATTTGTCGGCTCGCCTCCCGGATATGTCGGCTATGACGAGGGCGGACAGCTTACCGAAAAGATAAGAAAACAACCGTATTCTGTAATCCTGTTTGATGAAATCGAAAAGGCACACCCCGATGTATTCAATATTATGCTCCAGATTTTGGACGACGGAATTTTGACAGATGCGCAAGGACGGCGTGTTGATTTCAGAAATACGGTAATCATAATGACGTCAAATCTGGGTGCAAAGGATATATTAAATACCTCATCAAAGCTGGGATTTGGAACAAGCGAGACGCTGTCCGAACAAGATGAGCATAAGAAAATTGAAGAAAAGGTTATGCAAAAGGTCAAGGAGGCATTTAAGCCTGAATTCTTAAACCGTATCGATGAGATTGTGGTATTTGACAGGCTCACAGAGGAGGACATCAAGAAAATTGCAAATATTATGCTGTCGGGGCTGAAGGATAGACTTGCATCAAACGGAATAGCAGCAGAATTTACCGAAAAGGCTGTTTCCGAAATCGCTAAAGAGGGATTTGATGCGGTGTACGGCGCAAGACCTTTGCGGCGCGCAATTCAGAATAAGATAGAGGATATGCTTTCGGAAAAAATTATAGACGGAAGCGTAGGAAAGTCGATAACGGTGGACAGCGAGGACGGTAATTTTATAGTAAAGTAGCTGATTAAAAAAAAGAGGCGGTGCAAACTTTTGAGCACCGTCCCTTTTATTTTTATTCAGACAAGTCTATATTCCGCACAGCTTCGCGCAGAGGAAGTACAAACGGCGCAGATACAGAAAGCTCATCAATTCCCATTCTGAGAAATGTCTCAGTAAGAGAAGTGTCCGCTGCAAGCTCACCGCATATACCTATCCAAGCGCCTGATTTATGCGCATTTTGAGCCGACATCTCTATAAGCCTCAGGACAGATTTATGATGCGTGTCTATAAATGGCTCAAGTTTCGCATTCTGGCGGTCACAGGCAAGAGTATACTGCGTAAGGTCGTTAGTGCCAACACTGAAGAAATCCACAAGCGGCGCAAGTTCATCGCTTATTACGGCTGCTGCGGGAGTTTCTATCATAATACCGATTTCAATACTATCGGAATATGCTATTCCTTCTTTTGAAAGCTCGGACTTTACCTCTTCCAAAATGGCCTTTATTTTCTCAACTTCACAGGCGCTTGTTATCATAGGGAACATAATTCCGAGATTGCCGTAAACAGAAGCACGGTACAGTGCGCGGAGCTGAGTTTTAAATATTTCAGGTCTTGTCAGGCATATTCTTATAGCGCGGTAACCAAGCGCAGGATTATCCTCTTTATCAAGATTAAAATAATCTACCTGCTTGTCTGCGCCGATGTCCAAGGTTCTGATTATTACCTTTTTGCCTGCCATACTCTCAAGAACTTTTTTATATGCGGTAAACTGCATTTCCTCGGTAGGGAAGTCATTGCTTTCCAAATACAAAAATTCGCTCCTGAAAAGTCCTATTCCGCCCGCGTCATTGGCAAGAACAGCGCCTATTTCCTTGACTCCGCCTATATTTGCATAAATATTTATCTTTTTACCGTCCTTTGTGACATTATCTTTGCCTTTAAGCTCCTGCAGGAGTGCTTTTTTGCGGTTATCCTCTGCCTGTTTCTTAAGATAAAGCGCCTCTGTTTCTTTATCGGGTGCGATAATTATATCGCCCGTATGTCCGTCAACTATGATTTTATCACCGTCTGATACCGATTTTATAAAATCTTCGCCTGCGTTTATAACGGCAGGAATATTCATATTGCGGGCAAGTATAGCGGTGTGTGAATTGGAGGACCCAAAGGCTGTGACAAATGCCAAAACTTTATCCTTATCAAGAGAAACGGTTTCGCTCGGAGCCAAATCGTCAGCACAGATTATCATTTTATCCGAAGTTTCGGATTTCTGCTGAGTTTCGTTTGCAAGACACGCTATGATGCGGTTTGATATATCCTTTACATCTGTTGCGCGTGCCTGCATATATGCATCGTCCATAGATGCAAACATTTCCGAGAAGTTATCTGATGTAGCAGCTACTGCATATTCTGCATTCACCGACTGCGTTTTTATGATATTTTCAATAGACTCGTTATAATCATCATCTTCAATCATCATCATATGGATTTCAAAAATCTGCGCGTGTGTTTCTCCAACCTCCGAAAGTGCCTTTTCGTAAATTTCTGAAAGCTGTGATATAGCCTCTTCTTTAGCAATGGAAACCCTTTTTAACTCTTTTTCTGTATCCTCGATTTTTTCACGGCGGACGCTTGTATCCTGACGTTTAAATATAGACGCCGTGCCTATTGCAATAGCTCCGTACACGCCTGTTGCGTGAAATTTTTTCATAATAATTCTTCCTCCGAATTATAAATTTGCGGACATAAAATCTGACACTGCGGTAAATGCGGCGTCCTCGTCACCGCCCTCAATGGTGAAGTTTACGGTATCTCCGCATTTTACACCGAGTCCCATAAGCATCATAAGTTTTGTTACATCGACGCTTTTTCCGCCTTTTTCAATAGTTATGGAAGTACCTTCAAAACCTTTTGCAAGTTTTGCAAGATTTCCCGCAGGACGTGCGTGAATTCCGACCTCATCTTTAATTGTGTAGCTGAATGTTTTCATAATAATCTTCCTTTCATATTTAAAATTATTTTCTGTAAGAGTCAATAGCGCCTGAATGCTGCACACTTTCTGCGCAAAATTCATTTGCAAATTCCAGACAGTCAAAAAGCTGGTTATCTGTTAATGTTTTAAGCATATCCAAAGATATTTGCATATTATTCATTTTCCATAGAAATGAGCCGATAAATCCGTCTCCCGCTCCTGTTGTATCTACAACACTAACCTTTCTGCCTGGGGAAAATGCGCTCGCATTTTTGGTAAAAGCATATGCTCCTTGGCTTCCGCAGGTATAAATGACAAGTTTTACATTACCTGCGAAAAATTTTGGCAGAGCCAAATTGATATCATCAGTTCCCGTAATAAATTCAAGCTCCTCATCTGAGATTTTTAATATATCGCAAAGCGGTATAAACTCATTAACCGTACTTTTTAAAAGCTTTAGGCTTTTCCAAAGAGGAAACCTTAAATTCGGGTCAAAACTTATGATAGCGCCCCTTTTTTTCGCCATTTCTATTGCTTTAATATGAGATATACGCATAGGGAAATCGCCCAAATCCACACTGCAAAAGTGCAGAGCATACGCATTATCAAAGTATTCCTCGCGTATCCTTTCGGGAGAATAGAGCATATCAGCGGAGGGATTTCGGTAAAATGAAAAAGTTCTGTTTCCGTCTTTGTCAAGACTTACAAACGCAAGAGCGGTATTTGCCTCATCTGTAATGGTAACACAGCTCATATCAACACCCAAAGCTGACAGTTTTGCAACAATTTTATGACCGAAAGGGTCGTCGCCGAGCTGAGTTAACAGTCTTGATTTTCCCCCGAGTGCCGAATACGCAGCACAAACATTTGCAGGCGCTCCGCCTACCTTTGGAGAAAAGGCAGTTACATCATCAAATGAACAGTTCTTTTTGTCAGGGATAAAGTCTATTAAGGCTTCGCCAATGGAAACAAGAATGTCATTCATTTTCTGCTCCTTTCAAAATGTTTATGCCCTCTAAACGGTACAGTTTACCCGTAAAATCACAGATTTTGAGCTCTGTTTCGGTGTCCTCGGGA
>JAFZNF010000131.1 GCA_017553025.1 Clostridia bacterium
GGTAAAATTTTTGTAGAATCGACCCTTATAGACCGCAAGGTTCAAAGGGAAGATGTTGAGGCATTTTATATTCCTGCTACAAAAATGGCTTCCGAAATCGGTGCGCCGACTCTTGCAAATATGGTTATGCTCGGAAAGGTAATAAAGGAGACGGGTGCGGTAAATTTTGACGATATCGAAGAAGGACTTAGAAAGGTAATACCCGCACGTAAAGCAGATATGCTGAAAATCAATCTTAAAGCAATAGAAGCAGGATATAATTTCTGACAGAAAAACTCAAATCTTCCCATTTATGGGGAAGATTTTTTTGTATCTTGATATTTACTTTTCATAACTATTGCAGTATAATCTATATGAAAGCGGGGAATTAAAGTGAAAAAACAAGTTATTGCTGCAAGTGCGGCTTTTATATTATTTTCAAACTCAGTTTTTGCGTCGGTTTTGGGCACTGAAGTAACAGGCTGGTCGCATAAAATTGCAAACGGAACTGATATCTATAAAAACGAGTTTATGTCCGAGCAAAGCGGAGTAGGAATGCAGACCGAATACTATGCAAAATATACACCGAATACTGACGTTGTTCCGACTGTTATCGGCGGAAATACCGTATGGGGACTGAGAAATATAAAAAAAGCCGAAGAATATATGAAAAATAGCGGTCTTGTTCCGCTAATCGGTATAAATGCCTCTTTTTTCCCTTTCCAGACGGGAATACCTATGGGCATATCTGTCGAAGATGGCAGGATAATCACAAAGGATACGGAGGAGTATCAGGCTGTCGGATTTAACAGTGACGGAACTGCATTTATAGCGCCTTTAGAAGTTAAAACTGTCTTAAAAAAAGACGATTTGGAAATAGAAATATCCCATATAAACAAATATAATCAGGATACAACGCCGATTGTAAATCTTTACACTAAAGATTTTGATGAGAATAACCATAACGAAATTCCGTCCCTCTCAATAGTTTTAGGTGATATAAACGGAAATTTGGGGATTGGCGACAGCTTAACGGCGGTTATTGAAGACAAATTTAACTATACAGGCGCAGTTTTAATACCTGAAGATAAATTTATTCTTACACTTAATGAAAACAGCGATGAGAGTCTTTATGAGCAGTTTAATTCACTTGAGGTAGGGGATAGTGTTGAAATCAGCTCATATACAACGGATGAGCGCTGGAATAATGCTGATTCTGTAATGGGAAGTGTCGGTGACAGGCTGATTGAAAACGGCGAAATAAAGGGCGGCTTTGCAAACGGTGCGGCACCGCGTACCGCCGTCGGGATTACTAAAGGCGGAGAAATTATTTTCTATGTGCTTGACGGAAGGCAAAATGGGTATAGCTACGGTGCAAAAATCGAAACTCTTGCGAAAAGACTGAGAGAGCTCGGCTGTGTTGACGCTATAAATCTTGACGGGGGAGGCTCTACCGCAATTTCGGGAATTTACCCCGGGGCGATAGATAGCGAAGTTATAAATTCGCCTTCAGAAGGAGCTTTGAGAAATTGTTCAAATTATCTTTTCCTGAAAAATACAAACAATCCTACAGGGATTTTGGGAGGTCTGTATTTTTATCCTTTTGAACAACACTATCTTGCAGGATATTCCGAAGAATTAACATTAAAGGCGGTTGACAGCAACTTTTATCCTATGAGCGTTCCTGAAAATGTTAATATTTCTGTTAACGGTGAAAGCGAATATAATTCCGAAACAGGCACACTAACAGCAGGAGGAACAGGGTTAATGACTGTAACAGCGTCTTATGGAGATGTAAGTACAGAAACCTATTATCACAGCTACGAAACACCTACCGATATTGTTATAAAAGACGATTACGGAAATGAAATTAAGGGAATCAGTTTAAAAAAGTACGATACTGTAAGACTAAACTTTGAGGCGTGGTATAACGGAATAAAGTTAAAAGCAAATCAGGATAGCTTTAAACTTTCACTAAATAATGACATTGGCGAAATTGTCGGAAATACTCTTCAAATAACTTCAAACGGCGGAAACGGGGTACTTTCAGTATCAGCAGGCGAAATGGTGAAGGAAATCCCTGTAACAGCAAAAAGCATATATCCTTTTTCCGATATATCAACTCACTGGGCGAGAGAACAGATAAAAACTGTTTACGAAAACGGAATAGTCAGCGGCTATGAAACAGAGAGCGGACTTTCATTTTTTCCGATTAAAAATATTACAAGGGAAGAATTTGCGGTAATCACTTGCAGAATGCTCGGAACAAATGTTGAAAATGTTGCGGAATGTAAAAAAGAATTTGAAGATATGGAAGAGATTTCCGACTGGTCAAGACCATATGTTTATGCATTGGTTAATAAAGATATTATCTCAGGCAGAAAAGGACTTGAAGAAAAGGTTTTCTTTTCACCAAGAGTTACGCTCACGCGTGCAGAGGCGATAACAATTCTAAGCAGAGTTTTAAATCTTAATGAACTTAGCGAAAATGAGTTTGCAGATGATAGCGATATACCTGAATGGGCAAAGGAAGCAGTATATATGATGGCAAAAAGCGGATTTGTCGCAGGCTATCCCGATAATACAATCCGTCCGAATGAAAATGTGACGCGTGCTGAGGCGGCGGCTATGATTTACAACATAATAAGTAAAACCTTTTAAAAAGACGCTTAATAAAGCGTCTTTTTAGTATATAAATTCGTATTTATATGAAAAATCTGTTTGTTTAAATATGCTTTCAAGTGATTTTGAAAAATATACAGTGTCATCGGTAATGAAAATGCCCATACAGTCATATTTTTTCAAAAGCTCAGTACCCTTTTCAAGACCTGCCACAAAAACTGCGGTGGAGAGGGCGTCGCAAAGTGTGGGATTTTTTGAAATTACTGTAACGCTGTGCAGACCGCTGTTTGCAGGATAGCCTGTTTTTGGATTTAAAATATGATGATATCGTACTCCGTCCAAATCAAAATACCGCTCATAATCGCCTGATGTGATAACGGCAAGATTTTGGGCACTTATAATGCCGATAATTCCGTTTTCATCTTTCGGATTTTTAATTCCTATATGCCA
>JAFZNF010000132.1 GCA_017553025.1 Clostridia bacterium
ACTCCGCATTGGCACAAACAATAAATAACTTTTCTCTTATCAGCGGAGTGAGGAATGATAAGAGATTATTTCGTGCATGTGCGCTTCGGCGCAAGCCGAAAATTTCGCACGCACAATAAAATCCGCCGGATTATAACGTGATTCATCGCGTTATAATCTCCTTTCGCAAATACGGATTTGCCCGCAACAATTCTTACTTGTCTTCCTTGCGAATGATAATGGTTCTCAAAATGCCGTCGGTAATTCTGTACTGTCTGTCAAGCTCCTTCGGGAAATCTCCGTCAGAAGTGAAGTCAACAAGAACATAGTATCCTTCCGTTTTATCATCGATTTCGTAAGCAAATCTTCTTTTGCCCCACTCGTCAACAGACTCAACAGTGCCGTTTTTAGCAATCAAACCTGTAAATTTTTCTACAAGTGATTTTACGGCGTCCTCTTCCAAAGACGAGTCAACGATAAAAATTGTTTCATAGCTGTAAATCAGTTTTTCAGCCATCTTTCGCACCTCCTTATGGACTTATGTCCCAAGATGAAATCCTCTTGGGCAAGGATATTGCTTTTAAAAAGCCATAACATTATATACCAATTCCTTTTTTATGTCAAGGTTTTTTCAAATATTCTTTTCTTTTAATTAGAAAGCCGTAAAATTTCTCGAGTTCGTGTCTGCCCAAAGGGTTAAGAGCCGATACATCAAAAGAAACGGTATCAGGCGAAGAAAGTTTTTTGTTTTCGGAATCAAAATAACCCTTTTCAAAATCAAACAGTCTTTGATATTCGCGCAGATATAAAGGCGAAGGCACAGATTTTCCGCTTTCCCAGAGGCTCAAAGTGGCGCGCGAAACACCGAGTTTTTCAGAAAGCGTTTTTTGAGAAATTTTATGCGAAATTCTCGCATTTTTCAGTTTTTCTGCAAGATGCATAGCTTTTGCCCTCCTTTTCAAGTAATATAATTATAGTATTTTCTGCAAAAAAGTCAATCTATTAACAAAAATTTCATATTTTTTATAAAAAACTTTCATTTTTTATTCATACTATTTTAAAAATAGTGTGTTAATATGTAGGCATAAAGAATAAAAATGCAGACAAAATATCAATATAAAACTGCAAATGAGAAAGGAAGACATTTATGAAAAAATATCCTTACACAGATTCAACCGAACTTATAGAATATATACCGAAAGTTAAAAAGCACAGGCTTAAAAAGCTGGCTCCCTATCTTTTGTGTGCGTTTTTAGCAAGCGCTGTAACGGCAGGAGCGGTAGGAGCAGGCGGATATTATTATCTAAAACCGCTTATAAAAACTCAGCAGGTATCCTATACCGCGCCGTCGGGAAATATCGGGGACGGTGCGAGTACCGTGCTTTTTACAAACGGGAAGAGGACGCTGTCCGTCAGCGAAATTGCAAAACAGGTAGGTCCCTCCTGCGTGGGAGTTATAAACAAAGCCAAACTTCAGCCTCAGCGCTATTATGACCCGTTCAGCGGAAGGTATTATTACTATCAGACGAGCGAAGAGCTTGTCCAGCAGGGCTCAGGCTCGGGAATTATAATAAGCGAAGACGGATATATCGTAACAAATCAGCACGTTATTGCAGATGCAAGCGAAATAACGATAATATTAAATACTGGCGATGAATATGTGGCTACAGTAGTGGGCGCAGATTCAAAATCAGACCTTGCGGTTCTGAAAATAAACGCATCGGGTCTTACGGCAGCTGTGCTGGGAGATTCAAGTCAGGTTGAAGTAGGCGAACTTGCGGTTGCAATAGGAAATCCGTTGGGACAGGAGCTGGCAGGTACCGTTACGGCAGGCGTTATAAGCGCAGTAAACAGAAAAATGACGGTAGATAACAGAAGCTATAATCTTTTGCAGACAGATGCCGCAATAAACCCCGGAAATTCAGGCGGAGCGCTTGTAAATCAATACGGAGAGGTCATAGGAATTAACTCTATTAAGATGTCGGAAACGGGAGTCGAGGGAATAGGATTTGCAATAGCCATTTCCGAAGCAAAACCGATTATAGACGACCTTATGAACGAGGGATATGTTTCGGGAAGAAGCCTGATAGGAGTGACTATAACCGAATCCAAGAACGGACTGACCGTGTATTCGGTATCGCAGGGAAGCGGAGCAGAAAAGGCAGGAATAAAGCAGGGCGACCTTATTGTAAAGGCAGACGGACAGGTGGTAACAACAGGAGATGCCTTAAACAAGGTCAGGGATGCAAAAAAACCAGGTGAATATATAACTTTAACCGTAATACGAAACGGCGAGCTTACAGATGTAAAAGTTCAGCTTACGGAAGATAAACCGAAAAACAAATAAAAAAACTGACTGCCAAAGCAGTCAGTTTTTTTGACTTATTTTACGGTGATTTCGCTTGTGTCGATAAACAGCTCATTATATTTTGATAAACTGTATGAGGTATCGCCGGACATCAAAATAATCTCATTATCATAACCCACCTCGGAGATGCCGTCGGAAAGAGAAAAGGCACCGCCGTTATCGGAAAGGGCTGAGAATTTAAGTTTTAAAACAGTTCCGTCCTCTGCGGGCGAGTGCGGGGACTCGGGAGAGAAAATATAGACAACTTTTGTGCCGTTTTCATAAAAAGCGCCGTTGTCTGCCGAAAGCGTCGGCGAAACTTCTCCCTCGTCGGAGATGCAGGCGAAACCGTCATATGCAAAGTTTTCGGTATCGTATAAAACGGTGGTTACAAATCCTGAAAAAACGGCGTCTTCGCCTTCTTTGTCAAGGCCTGAAATGCGTACATAAACGTCGACCTCATCGCCCGCCTTGATATCCTTTGCGTCGCAGAAAAGGCTGATTTTGGGCAGATTTTCGGACAAAGCCTGTGTAAGACCTATATTTTCATTATTTTCGCCGACAGCTTTTTTTACAGTTCTCTGAGCCTGAACGGTGGTTATATCGGCAGTGCCGTTTTCGTCCCAGGACACTTTTGCGCCCAGATTTTCTGCAATAATGCGGATTGGGAGCATTGTGCGGTCATTTAAAATAATCGGACTGACGTCGGAAACAACCGTTTCCAAGTCTGCGTGAATTACGCTGGTAAAGGTGTAAACACTGATTTCGGGACTATCAATTGTAAGGATAATTACTTTAATGTTGTCAGAAGATGTTACGGTAACTGTACGCGCCTCCCCGTCCCAGGAAACGCTTGCACCCATATACTCAAGTACGCGTCTGATAGGCACATAAGTGCGGTCATTTAAAATTACAGGTTTCGGCTCTTCGCGGAAATTGACAGTTCTGCCGTCTACCTTTACGGCAATATCTGAGGCAGACACATTTAGTACAGCAAAAAGCATCGCCGACAAAACAATTAAAAAAGACACAAATTTTTTCATAATAAACTCCTTAGAAGGTATTTTAGACAATTTTATCATACTTTTTTAAAAATCACAAGAAATTTTATAAAATTTTAATAAAAATGACTGGTAAAAAACAAAAAAATATTGTATAATGAAAAGGTAGACAAAGCGGAAAGGAAGGGTTATGAATATGACATCGGCATTGATTTACCTCAAGAGCTTTTTTCAGGTTTTAAAGCTCACCGATTTGATAGATATTCTGCTGATTGCCTTTATTGTTTATCAGCTTTTGAAACTTATCAAAGAAACGCGCGCTATGCAGCTCGTAAAGGGCATTTTAATTTTGTTTTTGGCGCTTGAAATAAGCTCGTGGTTTCATCTAAACACATTAAACTATCTTCTGCGCAGCGCAATGCAGGTAGGAATGTTTGCCGTTGTGGTTATATTTCAGCCCGAGCTTAGAAGTCTTTTGGAAAAAATGGGACGTACAAAGGTAGGCAGAATTATAAATATTGCAACAGGCACATCGAACAATCAGGAATATGCCATAAGGGAAATAGTAAGGGCAGTGCTGAACCTGTCCGAAACAAAAACGGGAGCACTGATAGTAATAGAGCGCGAAACAAAGCTCGGAGATGTAATAGGTACGGGAACTTTAATAGATGCAGAGGTAAGCTCCGCGCTTTTGGAAAACCTTTTTGTGCCTAAAACACCCCTGCACGACGGAGCGGTTATAATAAGGGGCGACAGAATACATACAGCAGGCTGTTTTTTGCCGCTCACGTCAAACGAACATCTTTCGAGGGAGCTTGGCACACGCCACCGCGCAGCGCTCGGAATTTCCGAGGCGTCTGATGCGCTTGTAATTGTTGTAAGCGAGGAGACGGGAAAAATCTCAATAGCAGTAAACGGAACGCTTGCGCGCAGCTTGAATAAAGAATCGCTTACAGCAGCGCTCAGAAAGGCTTTTTCGGCAGACGCAGGAAAAAGCAAATCCCGAAAAAATGAGGACTGAAAAAATGAAAGTAATAAAAAACAGCAAACTGCTTTTGAAAATTTTATCAGGACTGATAGCGGTAGTACTTTGGTTTGCGATAACCTATACCGAAGACCCTGCTATAAGCCAGACGCTTACAGGCGTAGACCTTGAAATCAAAGGCGAGGATATTTTAAATGCAAACGGATTTGCTATAGTAAATAAAGACGATTTGCCTGCAATAAACGTAGTTATACGAGGAAGCCGCAGCAATGTAATTTCGGCGCTTGACGAGATTTATGCATCGGCAGATGTTTCGTCTGTAAGAAAATCGGGAACAAGCGTGCTTTCGGTTTCCTATTCGTATCCTACAGGCAGAGTCGTGCTTGAAAGGGCGAAGGTAAGGGAGATATCTATTGAAACAGAGGCGCTTGTTTCGAGGGAAATCCCCGTCAAAATTGAAGTAATAAACCGGGATAAAAATAGTGGCATTATTGTAAACGCTGTTTCAAAGGCGGAAACGGTAACCGTTTCGGGCGCAGAAAGCGACATTTATAAAATTTCCTATGCTAAGGTAAAGATTGACGCGTCAAAGATTTCCAAAACAAGCACACAGGAAAGCCTATACGGACTTTATACTGAAAAAGGCGAACTTGTTTCAGAAAAAAATATAGTAAGCAAAAGCCGTGATACAGTAACGGTAGAAAGTAAAGTATATGAAAAGACGGAAATTGCGGTAAAGCTGGTGCTTGACGCAGAAAAACGCAGTGATTACGGCTTTTTGGTAAAGAGCGCGGAAAAAGAAACTGTTGAGGCAGGACTTGACGAAGGTGCCAATATAAAAGTTTTAGAGGCTGTGGTAACACAGCAAAAGGGGAAAAACACATACACGGCAGAGCTTATAGTCCCCGAGGGCGTCTATGTTGCAGAGGAGGATATGACCTTTTCGGTAACAGGAGAAATTGCGCCAAAAGAGCTGAAAGAAATAAATGTTTTGGTAGAGGCTGTAAATGTTCCCGAAGGGAAAACGCCCATCATAACCCCAAAGGAAAAGACAATAACGCTTAAGACGGCAGAGCCGATTTCGGAGATAACTTTAAAAGCAACGGTAGATGTCGGAAAAATGACAGAGCCTCAAGAAACTTTGCCTGTCATAACGGAAACGGACAGCGATGCGGAAATAATCGGGACATACAGCGTAACGGCGCAGCTTGAAACAGGAGAATAAAATGGCGGACATATTGGTAAGAGGACAAAGCTTAGACGGAGCAATAAAAATTTTTGTAGCGGATACAACAGAACTTGCGGGAAAAGCACAGGAAATCCATAAAAGTCTTCCTGTAGCCACGGCGGCGCTCGGGAGAACACTCACAATAGCGGCAATTATGGGGCAAAATCTTAAAAACGATGCCGATTCCGTAACCATACAGTTTCGCGGCGACGGACCGCTCGGCGGAATAGTTGCGGTTTCGGATAATAAATCGCAGGTAAGAGGTTATGCCGTAAATCCGCTTGTTGATATTCCGCTTAATAAAAAAGGAAAACTTGATGTCGGAGGCGCTGTGGGAAAGGGTCAGCTCTGCGTGATATACGATATGGGAATGAAAGAGCCGTATTCGGGAAGAGTACCGATAGTGACGGGAGAAATAGCGGAGGATATGACCTACTATTTCGCAAAAAGCGACCAGGTTCCGACAGCGATAGGTCTTGGCGTTTTGGTAGATACCGACTGCTCGGTAAAGACGTCAGGCGGGTATATGATACAGCTTATGCCTGATGCGACAGAAGAAACTGCGGAAAAGATAGAAAATATTGTCAGGAACGCACCGCCTGTTACAGAAATGCTTGAAAAAGGAATGTCGGCGGAAGAGATACTGTTTTTCCTGACCGACGGCTTTGATATGCTTGTAAATAATGAAACGGTCACGCCGTTATATAAGTGTAAATGCTCGCAAAAACGTATGCGGGACGCAGTGATTTCGATAGGAAAGGAAGAACTTGCCCGCATAATTGAAGAGGACGAAAAATGTGAGGTAGAGTGTCAGTTTTGTAACAGTAAATATACTTTTAATAAGGAAGAGCTTTTGAAAATGTATGATTTGGCAAGATAAAAAGACAGCGAACAGCTGTCTTTTTAAAATATCTACATTTGATATATGTACTTTGGCTTGCCCCAAAGTACCAAAAGGCAAACAAGGGGTTATCCCCTTGTTTATCCCCAAAACTTTTGCTTCTTTTGGTTACAAAAGAAGAGAAAACGATAAAAGTAATCTTAATCGATCGTTACATCATCAATACAGTTTTCCAAAAGAATATTTATCAATTCATTTCGTAACCGCTTTCATAACGATAATATTGAGGCTGTGAATAACTATAAAAAACGGAACGAGCAAAAATCTGCTTGTTCCGATAAATGGAGCTACTGGTCAGAATCGAACTGACAACCTGCTCATTACGAATGAGCTGCTCTGCCATTGAGCCACAGTAGCGAATATTATGGGGAGAGTAAAAGCTCTCCCCTTTGTTTTACGATAACAATTTCTTTGCGATTTCGTTTATCATACGCCCGTCGGCCTTGCCGACAGTCTGCGCTTTTGCCTCCTGCATAACCTTTCCCATATCCTTCATAGAGGTAGCGCCGAGCTTTGAAATTATACCCTTTAGAATATCCTCAAGCTCGTCCTTTGAAAGTTGCTTTGGCAAATATTCCATCAAAACATCCATTTCCGCCTTTAATTCGGCGATTAAATCGTCTCGGCCACTCTTTTCATAATCGGGGAGAGAATCGCGCCGCTGTTTTAGCTGTTTTGCGATTACTTCCAAAACGCCGTTATCGTCAAGAGTTACCTTGTTATCCTTTTCAACCTGCAGTATGCCTGCACGAACAAACTGTACCACATTTTTACGGACTGTATTTTTATTTTTCATTGCCTCTTTTAAGTCTTGGGCAAGTTTTTCTTTCAAGGTCATAATATTACCTATTTAAACTTTCTTTTACGAGCCGCCTCGGACTTTTTCTTACGCTTTACGCTTGGTTTTTCGTAATGCTCACGCTTTCTTATTTCGGACATAACTCCGGATTTAGCGCATTGGCGCTTAAATCTTCTCAAAGCACTGTCTAAAGACTCATTTTCTTTAACACGAACTTCTGACATTTGTATTTCCCTCCCTCCGGCAAAACAGATTCCGGCTGTTTGATGGATAATATGGATATTATACCACTCCTGCTATTATACCTTATTTTTCATATAATTGTCAAGGTTTTTGCGCCAATTTTTGAAAAACAGGCAAAATCAGCCTGCAGGCCAGGAGAATTTCCGTCCGCCCATAAGGTGGAAATGCAGGTGTTTTACTGTTTGCAGACCGTCGTCCCCGCAGTTGTTTACAACACGGTATCCGCTTCCGGCAAAGCCAAGGCTTTCTGCAATTTTCGGAACTGCCTCAAAAATACGGGCAACATATGACGAGTTTTCGGTGTTTATATCATTTGCAGAAGAAAAGTGGATTTTAGGCACAATCACAATGTGATGCGGTGCCTGTGGCGCTATGTCGCGAAAAGCATAGACGAACTCGTCTTCATATACCTTTTCCGAGGGAATATCACCCTTTATAATTTTACAAAACAAACAATCTTCCATTTTTTATTTTCCTTTCCTATTATATTCTTTGCAAATCTCAGCAAGATGACACTCGTCGCATTTGGGCGAACGCGCTGTGCATACCGCTCTGCCGTGAGCGACAAGACGGTGGCAAAAATCAAGCTGTTCGCAGGGCGGGAGCAGCTTTTTTAAGTCGGCTTCGATTTTTTCGGGCACAGAGTTTTCGGTAAGTCCAAGTCTTTTGGAAAGCCGCATACAATGCGTATCGACAACTACGGCGGGTTTTCCGAAAATGTCGCCCAAAATGAGATTTGCGGTTTTCCTGCCTGTTCCTGCAAGCGTCAAAAGCTCCTCCATTGTATCGGGGACCTCGCCGCCGTAATCGGATATAAGCTTTTTACAGCAGGAAATTATGTTTTTCGCCTTATTCCTGAAAAATCCTGTCGGACGGATATCTTCGCAAAGCTCATCATATTCGGCGTTTGCAAAGGCTAACGCATCGGGGTACTTTTTAAAAAGGGTTTTTGTTACAATATTAACCCGTGCGTCGGTACACTGCGCCGCGAGCTGGGTCGCTATAAGAAGCTGCAGGGGAGAGTCAT
>JAFZNF010000133.1 GCA_017553025.1 Clostridia bacterium
TAATCCCCTTATTCTTCATTTCCTGCATAGCCATTATTATACCGAGTTTTGCGGACTCATAGGTGACTCCGCCCTGCATATAAACGCTATAAGGCTCACGCATAGGTCCGTCGGCGCTAAGCTCGATTGACGAGCCTTGATTAAATGCCCCTGCCGCCATTATTACATCATCGCTGTAGCCTGGCATATAGCTTGGAACAGGTGCTGCGTGTGCGTCAATAGGTGAGCCTTTTTGTATGCCGCGGCAGAAAGCGCAAAGCGCCTCGGGCGTTTTTAATTTTATCATCTGCACTATATCGTGCCTTACTTCTTTTGCAGAAGGCTCTGCAATATATCCCAATTTTTCAAACACAGCCGAGCAAAGCGTTGCTGTTTTAAGAGCCTGAGCTGTAACGTGCGGTGCAAAGAAAAATCCCTGATAAAGAGCCTTATTAAGTCCCAGCGTTGCACCGTTTTCCCTGCCTATACCGACGCTTGAAAGACGATTTGCGCATAGTTTTATCAGGTCTTTCCGCCCTGCGATATATCCGCCCGTCGGCGCAATAGAGGCACCTGCATTTTTTATGAGCGAGCCTCCCATTAAATCAACACCGTATGCTGTCGGCTCCCTGTCGTCAACAAATTCGCCGTAGCAGTTATCAACCAAAACAAGCGTTTTAGGAGAAACCGACTTAACAAATTCTGTCATTTCCCCTATTTCACGGCTTGAAAATGTTCTGCGCTCAGCATAACCCTTAGAGCGCTGTATCCACACAGCCTTTATCTTGCTTTCAGTTAAATGCTTTTTTATGCTGTTATAGTCGGGATTTCCCTTTTCTGTAAGCGGTATTTCCGCGTAATCTATTCCAAAATCCGCAAGAGAGCCTCCGCCAGCCTCTCCCGTTATGCCTATAACCTCCTCTAAGGTATCATAAGGCTTTCCCGTAATCGCCAAAAGGGTATCTTTTGGACGCAATACCGCAAAAAGCATAGTGGAAAGAGTATGTGTTCCCGAAATGAAATTATGCCTGACTAAAGCGTCCTCCGATTCAAAAACTTCAGCATACACTTTATCCAAAGTATCGCGTCCGTAATCGTCCGTCCCGTACCCCGACGAGGCAATAAAGCACTCGTTCGAAACCCTGTTATCAGCAAATGCTTTCATAACCTTAAGCGCGCCAAGCTCCGCTATTTCGTCTATATGCGAAAACTGTGTGCTAAGCTCATTTTCTGTTTCATTTATTAACTCTATCACATCTTGGCTTACGCCAAACTGCTCCGTTAAAAATTCAATCTTATCCATAGATTTTCTCCTTTGATACAAATAATGATTATATATCATTTCCGTTAATTTTGCAACATATTTAAAAAAAGAATTGTAATACCCGAATTTTTGTGATAGAATTTCAGCAAAAGAGGGATTAAAATGGGAGTTTTAAAGAGTTGTACCCTATGCCCAAGGCGTTGCGGCACAGACCGCGAAAGCGGAAAAGTCGGCTTTTGCGGCGGCGGAAGTCAAATTAAAATTGCAAGATGCGACCTGCATTTTTGGGAAGAGCCGTGTATCTCGGGCAAAAACGGCTCGGGAACGGTGTTTTTTTCGTATTGTCCTATGCGATGTGTTTACTGTCAAAATCACAAAATCAGTCATTTGGGTGTTGGCAAAACCATCTCTGTATACGAGCTTGCAGACTGTTTTTTAGACCTTGAAAAAAAGGGTGCAAACAATATAAATTTAGTTACGCCTACGCATTATGTACCGCAGATTATTGAGGCTTTAGCTATTGCAAAAAAAGAGGGGCTTGCGCTTCCCATAATTTACAATTCAAGCGGATACGAAAACGTTGAAACCATAAAAATGCTTGACGGAAAAGTTGATGTATATCTTCCCGATATGAAATATTTTGATGACCGTTATGCTATTCGGTATTCGGGAGCAAAAAATTATTTCAAAATCGCATCGCTCGCAATATCTGAGATGTTTTCGCAAGTCGGAAAGTGCGTCTTTGACGAAAACGGAATAATAAAAAGAGGCGTAATTGTACGCCACTTAATGCTTCCTCATCTTCTGTTTGACAGCAAGAAAATCATAGATTATCTTTTCAAAACCTACGGCGATGATATTTTTTTAAGCATTATGAACCAATACACACCTGTAGATACTCTGCCGAAAGACTTTCCCGAGCTTAACGAAAAGATAAGCGAAAGGTACTATAATTCGCTTATTGATTATGCCTTAAATCTTGGCATTAAAAATGCCTATATACAAGAGGGAGAAACAGCAAAAGAGAGCTTTATCCCCGAATTTTTCGGAGAGTAAAGCTCTTTTTATTTACACATTAAACCTGAACAGGACTATATCTCCGTCTTTCATAACATAATCCTTGCCCTCGGAGCGAACTAAACCTTTTTCCTTTGCTTGAGCCATACTTCCGCACTCCATAAGGTCTTTATATGAAACAACCTCCGCTCTTATAAATCCGCGTTCAAAATCGGAATGGATTTTGCCCGCCGCCTGCGGTGCCTTTGTGCCGTTTTTAATCGTCCACGCCCTTACCTCAGGCTCGCCTGCAGTGAGGTAGCTGATAAGTCCTAAAAGTGTATAGCTTGCTCGAATTAGTCGGTCTAATCCCGATTCACTCATTCCAAGTTCTTCTAAAAACATTTCCTTCTCGTCCCCGTCAAGCTGAGCGATTTCTTCCTCTATTTTTGCCGAAACGGGCATAACTTGCGCATTTTCGGCTTTTGCAATTTCCTTCACCTTATTAACATATGGGTTATTTTCTATGCCCTTCTGGAAGTCGTCCTCTGCAACATTTGCGGCATAGATTACAGGTTTCATTGAAATCAGCGCAATATCTTTCATTATTTCAAGCTCGGACTCCGTATAATCAAGACTTCGTGCCGATTTTCCGTCCTCTAATGCCGATTTTACTCTTTCTAAAAGCTCAAGCTCACCTGCAAGAGTTTTATCGCCTTTTAAGGCTTTTTTTGTACGGTCTATACGCCTTTCAATTATTTCTATATCGGAAAAAATAAGCTCTAAATCTATCGTTTCAATGTCACGCTGCGGGTCAACCGTGCCCTCTACGTGTGTAATATTCGTGTCCTCAAAACAGCGTACCACGTGCACTATTGCATCAACCTCGCGGATATGCGACAGAAATTTATTTCCAAGTCCCTCACCCTTTGATGCACCTTTTACAAGTCCCGCAATATCCACAAACTCTATATATGCCCTTGTGACTTTTTTGGGATTATACATTTTTGCAAGTGCATCAACCCGCTCATCAGGGACATCTACAACGCCAATATTAGGCTCTATCGTGCAAAACGGATAATTTGCAGATTCTGCCCCTGCCTTTGTAATCGCATTAAAGAGGGTTGACTTCCCCACATTCGGAAGTCCTACTATTCCTAATTTCATTTTTGCATCTCCTCAGTAATTAAAGCAAGTGAAAATGGACAATAAGCGTTGCAAATACAATAGATACGGTTGATAAAAGCTTTATCAGTATGTTAATTGACGGTCCAGATGTGTCTTTAAACGGATCTCCTACTGTATCGCCTACTACCGCTGCTTTATGCTCATTGCTGCCCTTTCCTTCAAGTTCTCCGCTTTCAATATACTTCTTTGCATTATCCCACGCGCCGCCTGAATTTGACATCATTATAGCAAGCAGAAATCCCGTAACAGTAGCGCCTGCAAGCATTCCGATAACACCGTTTGGTCCTAAAATAAGTCCTGTTATAATAGGAGCCGCTATCGCAATTACTGTCGGCAATATCATTTCTCTAAGGCTTGAACGGGTGCAAATATCAATACATTTTGCATAATCCGCCTCTTTCTCACCTGTCATAATCCCTTTTATTTCTCTGAACTGGCGTCTTACCTCAATAACAACGCTTTGGGCGGCTCTGCCGACCGATTCCATAGTAAGCGCCGCGAAAACAAAAGGAAGGCAGCCGCCAATGAATAATCCAACTAAAACAGACGGATTCATAATACTCATATTAAGCACAAAACCGCTTGGTGCTACGGTCTTAATTTTATCGACATATGATGCCATAAGCGCAAGTGCGGTAAGTGCCGCAGAGCCTATCGCAAATCCCTTTCCCGTCGCAGCAGTAGTGTTTCCTAAAGAGTCTAAAGCATCAGTTCGTTCTCTCACCTTATGATCGAGTCCTGACATCTCGGCAATACCGCCTGCATTATCGGCAACAGGTCCGTATGCATCGGAGGCAAGCGTAATTCCAAGGGTTGAAAGCATACCTACCGCCGCCAAAGCAATAGAGTAAAGTCCCTTTTCTCCATCTCCCAAACCGCCTGCAAAATATGAAATCAATATGCAAAGGGCTACTATGATTATCGGGAATGCCGTTGACAGCATTCCAAGGCTTACTCCTTCGATGATTATTGTTGCTGAGCCTGTTTTTGAAGTTTTTGCAAGCTCTTTTGTAGGCTTATATGTATCAGAAGTAAAATATTCCGTACCGCGTCCTATTAAAACTCCCGATAAAAGTCCTGCCAAAACTGCAATATAAAGGTTTATATTCTCTTTTCCCATAACAAACCAAACAAGCGGAAAGGCCGCTATTGCAACAATCACCGAGCTTACTGTCGTTCCGTGCCTTAGTGCCTTTAACAAAACTTCTGTTCTGTATTCTCGCCTGTCTTTACAAAAAATGAACCGATAACAGATGCTATAACCCCCAAAAATGCCATAAACATCGGCATTGCCAGAGCATTTATACTTCCGAATGCGGCAACACCCAGTGCGCTTGCCGAAACTATTGAGCCAAAATATGACTCATATAGGTCTGCGCCCATTCCTGCCACATCACCGACATTATCGCCTACATTATCTGCAATTACGGCAGGGTTTCTCGGGTCATCTTCAGGAATATCGGTTTCTACCTTACCTACAAGGTCTGCTCCTACGTCTGCGGCTTTTGTAAACACGCCTCCGCCAACCCTGGCAAAAAGTGCCATAGATGATGCGCCCATACCAAAGGTTACCATAGTTGCGGCAATTTCCGAAACCGTGCATTTAAAAACATAGTTTAGCAAAACGAACCAGACAGATATATCTAAAAGACCGAGTCCGACAACCGCAAAACCCATTACAGAACCTGCTGAAAAAGCAATATTAAGTCCCTTATTAAGGCTATTGGTACAAGCATTTGCTGTTCTCGAGTTTGAAGAAGTGGCAATTTTCATACCTACAAATCCAGCAAGTGCAGAATACATTCCGCCCGTCACAAACGCAAATGGAACAAAAACAGACAAAAATCCAACAGATGACAGCACAATAAGAATTATAAAAACTATCGAAAAAAATACTGCAACCATCTTATACTGTCTTTTAAGGTAGGCATCTGCCCCTGTTCTTATGTAATTTGCAATTCTTTGCATATCACTGTTCCCCTCAGAAAAAGAGAGTACTTTCTTAGCCTTTATACCCGCAAATAAAAGTGCAATAAAAGCCCCCAGAAATGTTGTTATCGCAAGATATAGGTTCATCATACCAACCCTTTCTTAATATAAAGTACTGAGTAATTCCAACGGCAGATAAACTGCATTCATCTCTGTCTTAATAGTAGGATTATACTACTTAACCTCCGCCTTGTCAAGTGTAAAAGGCGCTTAAATCCGCTCCCCTGTCAGGATAAATTTTCAAAATTCTCTTTATTATTTCAAAGTTTTATGGTACAATATGTTTGTTAGAATAAATTTAAATGAGATGAGGACTTGCTATGAGTAACAAAATTTTGATAGTCGACGACGAAAAAAATATAGTTGAGCTTTCCAAATTATACCTTGAAAAAGAGGGATTTGTGACAAGCTGCGCATATGACGGCGAGGAGGCTCTGCGCATTTTTGAAAATGATTTGCCCGAGCTTGTTATCCTTGATATTATGATGCCGAAAAAGGACGGCTGGCAGGTTTGTAAAGAAATACGGAAAACCTCGCAAGTACCTATTATTATGCTTACTGCCAAGTCTGATACATTCGACAAGGTTTTGGGGCTTGAGCTGGGAGCTGACGACTATATGACAAAACCGTTTGAGCCGAAAGAGCTTGTGGCACGTGTCAAAGCGGTACTGCGCCGCAGTGAAGCCCAAAAGGACACTGATAAAAAAGAAGTGAATTTTCCTAATCTTTCGATAAATATTGAAAATTATGAGCTAAAAATTAACGGCAAATCTGTTGATGCACCGCCAAAAGAGATTGAACTTTTATATTTTCTTGCTCAAAACCCGAACAGAGTTTATACAAGGGAACAGCTTTTGGACAAAGTCTGGGGATTTGATTACTTCGGTGATTCGCGTACTGTCGACGTACACATAAAACGCCTGCGCCAGAAACTTGAGATGGCACACGAAAACTGGCAGCTAAAAACAGTTTGGGGCGTTGGATATAAATTTGAGGTCAAATAAATGTTAAAAACAATATTTCAAAAACTTTTCTGGACAAGTACCGCTATAATTCTTGCCGTAGTTACGCTTATTTCTGTTTCTATGCTCGGTCTTTTGAACAATTATATTGTGCGTGAGCGTATGCATTACTCAAAAAGGGCGGCAGAAAGTATCGAATACCTGACCACCGAAGTTGCTATGCAGACCGACGATACCCGTCTGAAAATGGCATATAATTCCACTCTTGCTTCCTGGTCAATGATATTGGGTGCTGACATAACGGTCATAAATATGGAAAAAAACATCTTTGCTGCAACCGATAATACCGAAACTGTTCCCGATTATGTCATAAACAGCGTACTTTCGGGGGATACTGTAAATAAATTCGTGAAAGATTCTAAAAGAAAGCTCCACAGAAATATTATCGGTATTCCTATCTCCTATCACAATGAAATTTTGGGAGGAATTTTCTTTTTCTTCCCTCCAAATATTATGAGAAGTACCGTTCAGGAATTTTCACATATAATCTTTATTTCCTTAATAATTGCAATAATTATAGCACTAATCCTAATATATTTCAGCTCACGCTCTGTTTCAAAACCGCTTAAGGAGATAAACGATGCCGTTTTAGAAATAGCATCAGGTAA
>JAFZNF010000134.1 GCA_017553025.1 Clostridia bacterium
AAGATTAAAATTATATAATTTTACTAACTAATTCACAAATTTTTCGATAATTTTTATGCTTTTTCGACAAATAGTTTCTTGCTTTTTAGCCATCATTTCAAAACATATATCTGATTGTTGATTTTTCCCCTTTTATGTGGTATACTTTCTTTAATTATCTTAGAAAGGAACTTATTATGCACGGAATAGGAAAAATTTTTGATACAAAATACGGAGGTTTGATATTTTCTTTACTCTGCGGCGGTGCATATTTTATAATAATTCTTTCGCTTATTTTAAAATCCACTGCACAAGGCGGGCTTCTTGCATTTTTCTTTTCCCCTGCCATAATTGCAGGCGCGGCTCTTATCATAATAAAAACGGTAAAAAGGCTTGCAGAAGAAGAAAAATTCCGCAGTATAAACTTGTTTTTATATCCGCATATTATTCTGATTGCGTTAAGTGTTTTGTTTTTAATTGATTTGCTTAAATAGAAAAATAAGGCTTGAATGTTCAAGCCTTATTTTTTTATTCGTCTATTTCCAAACCGTCAACAGTTATATTGACATCTTTATATGCCGACATACCTGTTCCTGCAGGAATAAGTTTGCCTATGATTACATTTTCCTTGAGTCCCAAAAGCGGGTCGACCTTGCCCTTTATTGCCGCATCTGTCAGGACTTTCGTTGTTTCCTGGAAAGATGCCGCCGACATAAATGAGTTTGTTGCAAGAGATGCTTTTGTTATACCCAAAAGAACGCTTGAGTAGGAAACAAGATTTTCGCTTCCCTGCTCTTTTAATCTCTCATTCTCTTCCTCAACCTCAAATCTGTCCACCATTGAGCCTATTAAGAAGTCAGAATCGCCTGCATCATCAATTCTTACCTTGCGGAGCATTTGCTTTGTTATAATCTCAACGTGTTTATCATTGATATCAACACCCTGCATACGGTAAGTTCTTTGAACTTCTCTTGTGATATAGACCTGTACTGCTTTCGGACCGTTAATTCTTAAAATATCGCCCGGATATGCAGAACCAAGAGTAATCTCCTCACCCTTTTCAACGGTATCGCCCGTTTCAACCCTGATTGTTGAGCCGTATGGGATAACATAGGTTTTTGCTTCGCCCGTTTCATCATTGGAAACGGTAACCTCACGTCTGCGCTTAGCCTCTGAAACGGTAACTTTACCCGCAATCTCGGTAAGAATTGCAATACCCTTAGGCTTTCTTGCCTCGAACAATTCCTCAACACGAGGAAGACCCTGCGTAACGTCAGCTCCGCCTGCAACACCGCCTGCGTGGAAGTTTCTCATAGTGAGCTGTGTACCCGGCTCGCCGATAGACTGAGCGGCAATAATTCCGACCGCCTCGCCGACATTAACCAGTTTACCCGTTGCAAGGTTAACACCGTAACACTTTGAGCATACGCCGTTTTTAGTGCGACAGGTAAGGACGCTTCTTATTTCTACAGAGTCAATGCCTGCTGCAATTATTTTATCTGCCTCATCATCTGTTATCAGGTGGTCGGCAAGCGCCAGAACTTCGCCCGTTTTCGGATTTACGACATCGTGGAGCGCCGTACGCCCTACAATACGGTCTTTCAATGGCTCAATTACTTCATTTCCGTCCTTTATAGCGCGGACAACCTCGCCCTCTTGGGTATGGCAGTCCTTTTCACGGATTATGACGTCCTGAGATACGTCAACCAAACGTCTTGTAAGGTAACCTGAGTCTGCTGTTCTAAGAGCTGTATCGGTAAGACCTTTACGCGCGCCGTGTGAAGATACGAAGTATTCAAGAACATTAAGACCTTCACGGAAGTTCGCACGGATAGGAATTTCTACCGCACGTCCCTTGGTATCCGCCATAAGTCCGCGCATACCTGCAAGCTGTCTTATCTGATTTACACTGCCTCGGGCACCCGAATCCGCCATCATAAAGATAGGATTGAATTTATCCATATTCTCCATCATCGCGTCGGTAACCTTATCGGTAGTTGAACTCCAAACCTTTATAACTTCATTATAACGCTCTTCATTTGTCAGCATACCTCTTCGGTACTGCTTTGAAATTGAATCAATCTGCTTTTCGGCAACATCCAGAAGCTCCTGTTTCTTTTCAGGCACTTCAATATCGCTGACAGCAACCGTCAAAGCGCCAAGCGTTGAATATTTATATCCTGTCGCCTTGATTAAGTCAAGCACTTCTGCAGTTTTGGTTGTATCGTGTACGCGGATACATCTGTCAATGATGTTTCCAAGTTGCTTTTTGCCGACAATTCCTGTAACCTCAAGGTCAAGTATTGTATCAGAACCCTCGGTTCTGTCAACATAACCCAAATCCTGAGGAATATTCATATTAAATATTATTCTTCCGACTGTTGCGTCAACTATCCTTTGATATGAAACGCCGTGAACGGTCTTTTCACGCCTTACCTTAATCGGGGTATGAAGTCCCACAGCACCGTTATAGTATGCCAAAAGTGCCTCGTCTTCCGACGTGTAATAATGCGGATGCCATTCTTCATCGGTATTTCTTAGCGCGTAATTCTTTCCGCCGATTTCGTCATCTTTTTCTATTGTCAAATAATAAGATCCCAAAATCATATCCTGTGTCGGAACGGTAACAGGGTGTCCGTCCTGCGGTTTTAACAGGTTATTTGCGGAAAGCATCAAAAATCTTGCCTCAGCCTGAGCCTCGGGCGATAACGGTACGTGTATAGCCATCTGGTCGCCGTCAAAGTCCGCATTGTACGCCGTACAAACAAGCGGATGAAGTTTTAAAGCGTGACCGTCAACAAGCTTTGGCTCAAACGCCTGAATACCAAGTCTGTGAAGAGTAGGCGCACGGTTCAAAAGAACAGGGTGCTCCTTTATAACATCCTCCAAAACGTCCCAGATTGCAGGGTCAACGTGTTCAACCTTGCGTTTTGCACTCTTGATATTATGAGCAATACCTCTTGCAACAAGTTCATTCATTACAAACGGTTTAAACAGCTCGATTGCCATTTCCTTCGGCACACCGCACTGATAAATCTTCATTTCGGGACCTACTACGATAACAGAACGTCCCGAATAGTCAACACGTTTACCCAAAAGATTTTGACGGAAACGTCCCTGCTTACCTTTTAGCAGGTCGGAAAGCGATTTTAAAGGTCTGTTAGAAGGTCCTGTAACCGTCCGACCGCGTCTGCCGTTATTGATAAGCGCGTCAACCGCCTCCTGAAGCATACGCTTTTCGTTTCTTATGATTATATCTGGTGCGCCAAGCTCCAAAAGTCTGTTTAGGCGGTTATTTCGGTTAATAACACGCCTGTAGAGGTCATTTAAATCAGAGGTCGCAAATCTTCCGCCGTCAAGCTGTACCATAGGTCTAAGGTCAGGCGGGATTACGGGGATTACCGTCAAAATCATCCATTCTGGACGGTTTCCCGACGTACGGAATGCCTCTATCACCTCAAGTCTTTTTATTATCTTTGTACGCTTTTGTCCCTGTCCCTGCGATTTTTCAAGCTCATCTTTTAATTCCTTAGAAAGTGCGTCTATGTCAATTTTCTCCAAAAGCTCTAAAATTGCCTCTGCACCCATACCTGCCTTAAATTTATCTCCGTACTTTTCATATGCGTCGCGGTATTCCTTTTCGGACAGGATTTGCTTCTCTTTAAGCTCGGTTTTGCCTGGGTCGGTAACTATATATGTCGCAAAATACAACACCTTTTCAAGGCTTTTAGGCGAAATATCAAGGCACAGTCCCATCGCTGACGGAACACCCTTAAAATACCATATATGCGATACGGGAGTTGCGAGCTCAATATGTCCCATTCTCTCGCGTCTTACCTTCGCTTTTGTGACTTCTACACCGCATCGGTCGCATACAACGCCTTTATATCTTATCTTTTTATACTTTCCGCAATGACATTCCCAGTCCTTTGTGGGTCCGAAAATCTTCTCGCAGAAAAGTCCGTCCTTTTCAGGTTTTAAAGTACGGTAGTTAATTGTTTCAGGCTTTTTTACCTCGCCGTGAGACCAGCTTCTTATGGTTTCGGGAGAGGCTAAGCCGATTTTTATTGCTTCAAAGCTATTAAATTCCAACATATCAAAACCCCTCCTTAAAAATCATCAGGCGTGAGTATATCACGGTCTATATCTTCGTCCTCTTCAAAGTCGTCAATATAATCAATATCTTCGCCTTCTACCAACATATCGTCCTCTAAATCCTCGTCAAAATCTACAGGTGCGTCGCCCTCTTCCATAGTTCTGACAAGCTCACTGTCCCTCGGCATAGTATCTTCATCATCAAGCGATGCGTCTATGTCGATTTCTTCGCCGTCGCCGTCCAGAATTCTTACATCAAGCGCTAATGCCTGAAGCTCTTTTACAAGAACTCGGAAAGATTCGGGAACTCCCGACCTCGGGATATTCTCGCCCTTTACAATCGCCTCATAGGTTCTTACACGTCCTACAATATCGTCCGATTTTACGGTAAGAATTTCCTGAAGCGTGTATGCTGCGCCGTATGCCTCCAAAGCCCAGACTTCCATCTCACCGAAACGCTGACCGCCGAACTGTGCTTTACCGCCCAGAGGCTGCTGCGTTACAAGCGAGTACGGACCTGTCGAACGCGCGTGAATTTTATCATCAACCAAGTGGTCAAGCTTTAAGTAGTACATCACACCGACAGTAACAGGATTATCAAACTTATCTCCCGTTCTTCCGTCATAAACCACCGATTTAAAAGTACCCGGAAGGTCTGCTAATTCAAACGCCTGTTTCAAATCTTCGTTTCTCGCGCCGTCAAATACAGGTGTTGCAATCTTAATGTACTTATTACCCTGCTTTTCCTGTTTGTCCTTTGCTTGTAAAATTGCCTTTTTGTATGCCTCGTCCACATTCATCTTCTCAAGCTCTTCGCGTGTCTTTAAGCTTAGAGTTCTGTATGCATAACCCAAGTGCATCTCAAGTACCTGTCCTATATTCATACGCGACGGAACGCCCAGAGGGTTAAGAACTATCTGAAGCGGAGTTCCGTCCTCTAAGAACGGCATATCCTCCTGCGGAAGAACGCGTGATACAACACCCTTATTTCCGTGACGTCCTGCCATTTTATCGCCGACAGAAATTTTTCTCTTCTGTGCAATATAGCATCTTACAGATTTATTTACGCCCGCTCCAAGCTCTTCGCAGTTTTCACGGGTAAATACCTTTACATCTACTATGATACCGTTTTCGCCGTGAGGCACACGAAGTGACGTATCGCGCACTTCTCTTGCCTTTTCGCCGAAGATTGCACGCAAAAGCCTTTCTTCAGGTGTAAGTTCTGTTTCACCCTTAGGAGTTACCTTACCTACAAGAATATCTCCCGCTCTTACTTCTG
>JAFZNF010000135.1 GCA_017553025.1 Clostridia bacterium
AAGATATGATGCAAGAAATATCAGTATTAAAAATGATATTGCGGAAATATATCCTAAGACTGTTTCTGCCCTTAAAAGCAGTTTATCTGTCTGTTCCTTTTCAAAATTCAATTCATTGTTCATTTTATTTATTTACTCCTTATCAAAAAAATATGCATCGAAAACAGATGCATATTTTCACGGCATATTATTCCTCCGAAAGGTCAAGACCGTCTAAAAGGTCAGAAGGCTCTTCTTTCTCCGATTTTTCCTGTTTCTTTGCCTTTTTGGCAGGTTTTTCATCTTCCTTAAAATGCACGCCGTCAATATGAACATTTACGCAGGAAACATCAATTCCGGTCATAGTTTCAACGCTGTTTTTTACATTTTCCTGTATGCTCCACGCAAGCTCGGGAATACGCACGCCGAATTCAACTATTGCATAAAGGTCAATCGTTGCGCCGTCAGGCTTCACATCGACTTTTACGCCTTTTTGAGGGCTTTTTTTGGCGCCCAGTTTTTCTGCAATCCCTGATGCAACACCGCCTGACATAGCATAAACGCCGTCCATCTCGCTTGCCGCAATTCCTGCTATGCTGGCTACAACATCATCGGAAATATTGACCTTTCCGCCGTCTTCTTTTAGGGTAACTTCGCTGGTCATCTTATTGTTATCTTCCATAATCATTTCGTTCCTTTCTGAAACAGGCTATAACTCATCTTTAGACAATTATATCAAATTACTGTATGTTTTGCAACTACTTTGCCTCAATAATTTTAATATTCTTGGCTGAAGTGTCAAGCTCTGAAGTCACAAGCTCTTTTATGGTTTTTGCATCATCGCTTGAAAAATTGTCTTTCTTTACTATTATTTCCACACTTTCGCCGTCAATATACACGGAAATATTTTTATATCCCTTAGCTTTAGCAAGGTTTTCAATTATGGTTTCCTTTTCGGTATTTTCCGCAATAGAAACGATTTTATCCTGTGCCTGACGCCTTACATCGCCGTCAAAACTTTCGTTTGTGGCGGTCTGATTGAGAATTTCCAAGGCTCTTGAACGGGAGTTGTCCTTTGAAAGCTTTGCCTCGCTGAAGTATTCCTCCAAAACAGGAGACTGATTTGCGCTGACGTCTGTAACATCTTCTTTAGCGCTTGAAACGTATTCTGCCTCGCCTAATTTTTTTGCCTCTTCAACATAGCTTTCGCCGTCGGTTACCCGTATTGTGTCCTGATATGACCAGTTCAGGTATCCCGCAACACCAATAAGCACAACCAGTAGAGATGCAATAACTTCCATTTTTTTAAGTACCATCATAATTTAATTCCTTTCCTTTCCTTCTAAAACGCATATTCTGTGTGATGAAACCTCAAGGACTGCCGATGCGGCATCTGCAAGAGCTTTTTTTACATCGCTGTTTCCCGCACCGTCAGACACTATGATAACACCTTTGACTTTTGGGTAAAATCCCGATTTAATGAAAGGTGAATTTCCCTCCATAACTACCGATTTTTCAGAGGAGGATTCGCTTTTCTTTTCCTCAAATTCCAAATCATAACCCGAAGTTCCGTAGTATGTAATCATAACGCTGACTTTGCCTGCTCCGTAAACCTTTGAGAGGATTTGTGAAAGTCTTGCCTCATCGGAGTATTCATCATACATCAGAGGTTTTGAATTTTCGTTTTTTTCGCTGCCGAATGTAGGCAGGAGCATAAAAACAATCCCAATTATAATTATTATATACAGGCTCTTATTATTCACATATTTTGATAAAAAATCATTTAACTTTGTATTCAATTCTGTCACATCCGTAAACCTCTTTTAATCTTGCTGCGGCATTTTCAGGGATTTTTTTTGATAGGATAATACCTTTAACACCGCGTATTTTATGTTCGTCATCTATATCTAAAATCACGTCGGCATCACAGATTATGCCAAATTCGCCTTTGATACGCCCGCAAATATCAGCCTCAACATTTTCTTTGAGTTTTTCAGAAATACTGTCCGAAAGGATTTTCGTATTTTCTAACGATTGATTTTCAAGAGGCTCAAATTGCATTTTTTTTATCTCTGGAAGAGGCGATAAAATGACCGTCAGTATTAAAAAACCCAAAAGAACGCGGATATATTTCTGATGCTCGCGCGGCGCAAGGACATCTGCTAAAGATGCGATTACAGCCGCTGTGCAAACGCTTATTATGTAACTTTTCAGAAGCTCACCCCCGATGATAAAAGTATTATGGCTATTGATATTATAAAAAGCAGAGCTGATGTTACAACCATAGAAAACATTATTTTAACGGTATCTGATACGCAAAGCAGCATATTTACGACGCGCTTTTCGGAAAAAGGCTCCACAATTGCCGCAACAGCTTTTAAAAGCAGCATCATTACAAGTATTTTAATAACGGGCGTAAATGCTATGGCAAAAAGCGCTATAGCACCTGCTGTGCCAACTGCGCTTTTCAATAAATTTGCTCCTGTTAAAACGGTATCAACGGTATCGGAAAGTATTCCGCCAACCACAGGCACAAGGCTTCCTACCGCAAATTTAAGCCCTTTTGCAGCCACACTGTTAAATGCCTTTGTAGAAAATCCGTAAAGGGATAAAATGGCAGTGAAAAGCGTCAATACGCCTGTTAGCAGCCATTTCGAAACGGAGTTTAAAAGTTTTGTCAATGTCCCGATTTCAATACGGTTTCCTATGTTGCCGCAAATTCCTAAAACGGCGGAAAAATAGCAAATAGGCAAAATGCATTTATCGACTAAAACCCCCAGAACATATACACTTGCCGCAAGCACGGGGGCAAATGCCGCCGCTTGCGTGACGGCACCTGACGATAGTAGCATAGTCATAAAAATTGGCTCAAATTTAGTTATAAAATCGCATATGTTATGTATCGTATCGGCGGCATATCCTGCCACTTCGGAAAATATTCTGACAGAGGAGAGTGATAGCAGTAAAAAGCAGGCAATTCCTGCGGCTTCCGCCGCCTGAGAACCCTCAAACGCACCAGACAGTATACGGACCATTCCTGCCGCCAGAGCGACTAACAGTATAGTTTTTAAAAGAGCTTTTGTGTTTTTTGCCTCATAAAAAAAACTTTCAAAAAAATTATTTATAAGAGTTATCGGGTTTAGTGTAAAAGTCCCGTCTGTAACAGTTTTTACCGTTTCGTTAAAAAGGTCGTTTCCGTCTATTTCATATCCTTCGGCAAAGCAAGGCGGAGAGAGAATAAATAAAGATAAAACTATAAAAATAAACTTTCGCATTACAAACTCCTAAATATTTGCCAAAGTATCCAAAACCGCGGAAATCAGACTGTTTATAACGGGCAGCATTATTGCAATTATACTGATTTTTCCGACAAGCTCCAGCTTTTTTGAAAGAAGCGACTCATTTGCGTCTTTGGCAAGTTCTGCGGCAAACTGTGTAACATAGGCGATACCTATAATCTTAACTATTGATTTTATGTAAATGCCGTCCGCCCTTGTATTTTCGGAAAGTGATTTTATGCCGTTTATTATGCCCTCAAGATAGGGCACGGTAAAAAGTAAAATCAAAAATGCGGTGGAGAGCGCTGTAAGAACACCGAGTTCAGGCTTATATGCGCGCACAGTCATTGACAAAAATGTGCCTATTATACCTATTGAAATAATTTTTAAAATATCCATATCTATAAATCAAAAATTCTTTTTATCGACTCAAAAAGACTGCCTATTTCGCTTGTTAAAACGTAGAGAACAACAATAAGCCCTGCAATTGTGGTTAAAAGCGCCTGTTCCTCGCGCCCTGAACGAACAAGGAGCTGGTTTAAGACTGCGACAACTATTCCAACTCCTGCGACTTTAAATATCAAATCAACATCCATTTTATCACCTGCTAAAGAAGAATAAGCGAGAATAAAACACCGAGCAAAATTCCCGTACTGCGATACAGACGGCTGTATTTTTTGTATTCGTCATATGCCTCATTCTGAGCCATTTTTAAAAGCTCCTTTGTATGAAGAATACTTTTAATCTGGGACACGCAGTCTAACCCGCCTAAATTTTGTGAAAACTCTAAAAGTGTTTGATTGTCACCTTTTGAAAGGTTCATATTACAACTTGAGAGTGCCGAAGAAAATACTTCTTGCATATCAGAGGTTCCGATATTTTTAGAAACGGCTGTAAAAAGCGGAATGTTTGTAAGAGTACCTATTTGCAAGAGAGCATCGCGCATACATTTTTGAGCATATGAAACCTCTTTTTCCAAAATTGCAAGCGCGGAAATAATATTTAAAAGACATTCATTTCGTTTTTTCAGTTTTTCCGACTTTGAAAAGCCCCATAAACCAAAGGCGGAAATTATTAAAACCGCGCCTGTAAGTTTAAGCATAAACCCCTATCCCTTCAAGCCTTATAATCGTGTCAAAATCAGGAATTTTGATGTCTCTGCCGTGTATACTGGTTATTATGCTTACACCACGCTTTTTCATTTCGCGTATCGCTGCCATATCTTCCGCCGTTCCTATTTCGTCTGTTATAATTACATCTGGGGACATAGAACGCAGCATAAAAAGCATACCGTCAGCCTTTGACGCTCCGCTTAAAATGTCACAGCCATACCCCAAATCAAAAGGAGAAACGCCTCCTACAGCAGCCGCTATTTCGCCACGTTCATCAACTATGGACACCCTTTTTCCCATAAGAGAAAGATTTCTTGCAATATCACGCAAAAGTGTAGTTTTGCCGCACATAGGCGGGGAAACAATCAAAGTATTTTTTATGTCCCCGTTTGTGAATATTTTATCCATTATGCTATCTGAACAGCCTATTATTTCACGGGCAAAACGGTAGTTGAGAGACTGAATATTTTTTAAGTGGGTTATCTTTCCGCCTGATATTGCCGCTTCTCCGCAGACGCCGACTCTGTGACCGCCGGGCAGAGTGACAAACCCGTTTTTCAGCTCGTTTTCATATGCATAAAGAGAGAAATCGGTTATAAGCTCTAAACCTCTTTTTATGTCCCTGTCCGTGACAATGATTGATTTTTTTATATCACTTGAAAGATTTCCCAAGGGCGTTACTGCATAGCCTCCGCTTTTTAGCACGGCACAAAGACCCAAGCCGCTGCGCATACGTATTTCCAAAAGCTTGTCCGTATCCACTTCTTTTATGTAGGTTCTTATACGTTCGGGAAGTAGGGTAAGCAAAGTCAAAACGGTATCTTTATTTTCCTGTGCAAGTGCAAACATTTTGTCCACCTCTTTTACTCTATACTATGTATCAATAAAAAAAATAGAACAAAAAAAGAAGGCATAAGCCTTCATATATATTTTCGCATATGCTTTAGAGCACTCTTTTCAAGCCGTGAAACCTGTGCCTGGGATATTCCTATTTCATCTGCCACCTCCATCTGCGTTTTTCCTTGAAAAAAACGCAGGTTCAAGATGTGCTTTTCCCGCTCGCAGAGGTGTTTCATTGCCTCCGATATTGCGATGTGCTGAAGCCAGTTTTCATCAGTGTTTTTTGAGTCTTTTACTTGGTCCATAACGAAGATTGCCTCTCCGCCGTCGTGATAAACAGGTTCAAAAAGACTTACGGGGTCGCATATTGCATCAAGCGCAAAAACCACCTCTTCTTTCGGAATGTCAAGTTTTTGAGCAATTTCGGCAACGGTAGGCTCTTTTGAATTGGCATTTGTAAGGCTTTCTTTGGCATAGAGTGCCTTATAGGCTATATCTTTAAGAGAACGGCTTACCCTGATTGCGTTATTATCACGCAGGTATCTGCGTACTTCACCTATAATCATCGGTACGGCATAGGTGGAAAACTGCACGTTTAATGACGTATCAAAGTTGTCAATCGCCTTGATAAGCCCGACACAGCCTACCTGAAACAGGTCGTCTGCATTTTCGCCGCGGCTTGAAAATCTTTGGATTACGCTCAGCACAAGCCGCAGATTTCCGCGGATAAATGTTTCGCGGGCAAGGGAGTCACCCTCTTTTATTTTGATAAAAAGCCGTTCTTTTTCCTCTTTTGAAAGTGTAGGGAGCTTAGTAGTATTTACTCCGCATATTTCAACCTTATTCATTACACATATCCCCCTTTAAATAATTATGTAATGAATAGAAAACGGAGAATATTTCGGGTAATGAATTATATATTTATTATTTTCAATTTTTGGGATTGTTATACTTTTTTGAGGTCAAAAAATATCTCCTGCCGAAAAATATTTTCAGCAGGAGATGTTTTGATTATTTTCTCCAGGCGCTTGGCGAAAAGAGAACTAAAATCGGAAAAATTTCAAGTCTTCCTATCAGCATATCCATTGAAAGCACTATTTTGGAAAGCGCC
>JAFZNF010000136.1 GCA_017553025.1 Clostridia bacterium
TACACAAAAAAGCGGGCGATAAAGCCCCTTTGCAGACGCAAAAAACATCACATCAAGCGTATATTTACCGTGAATTTGAGAAAGAAAATTTAAATACCGTGCTTTGCGGAAACATTATTTCTTTCGGTGAGCGCTTATATTTGCTTCCAGAGGGCATAAATATAGATAATGTCAAAACTTTGACAGCAGGACTTTTTTTGGGAACTGTTAAAAAAAATAGATTTGAGCCTTCTTATGCCCTTTGTCTTGCACTTTCCAAAGAGGAATTCAAAAGATGCGAAGAGGCGGAGGACGTATCAAAGTATTTTAGAGGCGAAACACAAAAAACAGACCTTTCAGGCTGGACTGCGGTTACATATAACGGGTATCCTCTGGGTTTTGGCAAGGGCGCAGACGGAATACTTAAAAATCATTTTCCAAAGTATTTGAGATTTTAGGAGGAAATATGAGCGGAATTGTAGAAACGATAGTGGATTTTTTGAAAGGTAAAATATCAAAAGAATTTATTGTATTCATAATTTCTATGATACCTATTTTAGAACTGCGCGGAAGTCTTATAGCAGCAGGATTTTTAAAAATGAAATTTTTAAGCACATATGTAATTGCCGTTATAGGGAATATGCTGCCGATACCTTTCATTTTGATTTTTATTGATAAAATTTTCGTATTGCTAAAAAAGACGCCTTTAAAAAATAGCATAGAAAAACTTGAAAACCGCGCGCTTTCAAAAGCAGATATAATAGAAAAATACGGCAAATTCGGGCTTTTTCTGTTTGTTGCAATACCTCTTCCCGGAACGGGTGCGTGGACTGGTTCTCTGGCGGCAGTTTTGCTGCGTATGAAAGTACGTGACGCAATTTTTCCGATTTTTTTAGGTGTTTTAACGGCAGGACTTATAATGTCTTTAATTTCTTTTGGTATAATAAAGCAGATTGTGTAAAAAATCTGCTTTTTTTGTAATAAAAATAACTTAAACAATTGAACTTATACAATATATATGATATAATAATCTTTAGATATAAAATTTAGTCTAATAATCAGTTTGTTTGGAGGTGGCATTTTGCTTAAAACGTTTAAAGGCGGTCTTCACGTACCTGACCATAAGGAAAATACGAATAAAATCCCTATCCGTAAAATTGACGGAGCGCCTGTTCATATTTTTCCTCTTCGTCAGCATATCGGAGCTGAGCCTAAAGCAAAAGTGAAAGTCGGAGATATTGTCAAGGTTGGTGATGTGCTTGCGGATTCCGATGCATTTGTATCTGTTCCCATACATTCATCAATTTCGGGAAAGGTAATAGACATTAAGCCGTATTTCCATCCGTCAGGAACAAAGACAACGGCGATTTTTGTTGAAAATGACTTTAAATATGAGGTGTCGGAAAACATTAAACCTTATGATGCGGGTTCAATGTCGAAAACAGAAATAGTTAAAGCAATTCGCGATAGCGGAGTTGTAGGTATGGGCGGGGCAGGATTTCCCACCCACGTAAAACTTTCTCCGCCTGAGGGTAAAAAGGTAACGCACCTTATTATAAATGCGGCAGAGTGTGAACCGTACCTCACTTCCGACCACAGAAGACTTTTAGAACAGGGAGAAAAGGTTATAAACGGTCTTAAAATTTGTCTTGACCTTTTTGATTTGAAAAAAGGATATATCGCAATAGAGGCAAATAAACCTGATGCTATAAAAGCATTAAAATCGCTTGGCGATAACAGAGTGGAAATTGTGCCTCTTAAAACAAAATATCCGCAAGGCTCGGAAAAGCATATAATTAAGGCGGTATCGGGACGCGAAGTACCGTCTGGCGGACTTCCCGTTGATGTAGGTGCAATCGTTATGAATGTCGATACCGCATACCAGATAGCAGAAACCTTTGATACAGGAATGCCGCTGATTTCAAGAATAATAACGGTAGCCGGCGATGCCGTAAAGGCACCCTGCAACTTAGAGGTAAGACTCGGGACACCTTTCAAATTTGTTATTGAAAATGCAGGCGGATTTATTGCTCAGCCCAAAAAGCTGTTAAACGGCGGACCTATGATGGGGATTGCCCAGTATTCCGACGAAACACCGACTATAAAGACTACGTCTGCAATTCTTGCACTCACCGAGGCAGCGGAGGTATATAATCCCGACACACCTTGTATCAGGTGCGGAAGATGCACAATGCATTGCCCTATGCATCTTATGCCTCTTTATCTTTCAAAATATGCAAAAGAGGATAATTTAGATATGTGCGAAAAGTATCATATTCTTGACTGTATAGAATGCGGTCTTTGTTCATACCAGTGTCCTGCACAGCAGGGACTTGTCCAAAATATACGCGTTGGAAAGCAGAAAATACTTGAAAAGAGGAGGAACAAAAATGGATAATAAATATATTGTTTCATCTTCTCCGCATATGAGGACAAAGGACACAATAAGTTCGATTATGCGTGATGTAATTATTGCACTTTTGCCTGCTACTTTTGCAGGGGTATACTTTTTCGGCTATCGTGCGGTACTCGTGATTTTAACATCTGTTGCAGCATCTGTGCTGTCAGAATATTTTTACAGAAAAGCACTTAAAAAACCCGCATCAATTAGTGATTTATCAGCAGTTGTTACGGGGCTTTTGCTTGCGCTTAATCTTCCTGTTACTATTCCGCTTTGGATGGTTGTTATAGGAGCAGTTTTCGCAATCATTATAGTAAAACAGCTTTACGGAGGACTCGGTAAAAACTTTATGAACCCGGCACTTGCTGCGCGGTGCTTTATGATGGTTTCCTGGGCAGGCTGTATGACAGCGTTTGTAAATCCGTTTATGGGATACGGTGCGGACGCAGTTTCTTCTGCAACACCTTTAGCAGTTATAAAGGGTATTTCACAAGGTACTTTACCATCGCTTTCAGATGCATTTTGGGGCGTAAAAGCAGGGTGTATAGGCGAAACCTCAGGTGCAATGATTTTGTTGGGACTTCTATATCTTTTGATAAAGCGTACAGTGGATTTCAGAATTCCTGTTTTCTATATAGTTTCATTTGCAGTATTCATTTATCTTTTCGGTGAGAATAATACTGAATTTTCACAAGGTTATTTTACACTTTTACATATATTAACTGGCGGACTTCTGCTTGGTGCGGTATTTATGGCAACCGATTATGTAACAACTCCGACAACGCATCTTGGAAGAATAATTTTCGGAATAGGCTGCGGATTTTTAACCTTTGCAAGTATCAGGGCGGCAACTGCCGTAATGGCAAAAAGTATCAATCCGACACGGATTATTTCAAATCCTTCTCTTTTCTTAGACATCTTTTCTTACCTCCCCGAACGGCTTAATTATAGTAAACCTTTCA
>JAFZNF010000137.1 GCA_017553025.1 Clostridia bacterium
GATGGCTCCGCTCGACTTGCATGTGTTAGGCACGCCGCCAGCGTTCGTCCTGAGCCAGGATCAAACTCTCGATAAAATTGGTTATATATCTGCCTAAAGCAGTTATATACTTATCTTGGTTTGTTAGCTCATTTACTAACTTTGTACTTTTTAGTACGCTGACATTTTGTTTCGTTTCCGAATTTCTGTCATAAAAAACTCTGTTTTTTTAGTGAATTAAAATTCACTGACAAGAACTCTGCACTGTTTATTTTTCAATGTTCAACCGCTTCCCTCTTTTGAGGGACAGCTCACTTATATTACCACATCGCTTTTACGTTGTCAATACCTTTTTTTAAATTTTTTTATATTTTTTTTAAAATATTAAAAATGCCCATATAATACTTATGTTTTACTGCAATTTTTAGGCATTTCCACCCCTATTTTTCAATCTCCGAAAGCCAAAGTCCGCCTTTTACATCGCTGGGCATACAAAATCCACCGCGCGGCGAAAGACTTATTCCGCATACCTGCGGTCCGTCAGGCGAGCAATTTCTCTTGAATTGCTGAGAGAAAAAGCGTGTTACAAAAATTTTAAGCCATTTATCTATTTCTTCTTCTGAAAATTCATCTTTAAATGTGTATTTTGCAACATATTGTGTTTTTTCTGCTGAAAATCCTAAATAAAACATATTATATAGGAAGAAATCGTGCAAAACATATGGTCCGATTTTATCCTCGGTCTTTTGAGCAATTTCGCCCTTATCGGGCGGCAAAAGCTCAGGACTTACGGGAGTATCCAAAATGTCCGCAAGCGCCGCCTCGAGTGTTTTGTTGCCAATTCTTTCGGCTTCGTATTTTACCAAAAAACGCATAAGCGTCTTTGGAACTCCGCAATTTACTCCGTACATCGACATATGGTCGCCGTTATAAGTCGCCCAGCCGAGCGCCAGCTCCGACATATCGCCCGTCCCGACAACAATACCGCCGATTTGGTTGGCAATATCCATCAAGACCTGCGTTCTTTCCCTCGCCTGCACATTTTCGTATGCCGCATCAAACTTATCCTTTGGCTGATTTATATCTTTAAAGTGCTGACCTACTGCATCTTTTATGCTGATTTCCCTAAAACTTACACCGAGTTCCTTTGCCGTAATCTGCGCATTATCGTGCGTTCTTTTGGTTGTTCCGAAACAGGGCATTGTTATTGCAATAATGTTTTTCCTTGGAAGCTTCAAGCTGTCAAATGCACGGACAGCCACAAGCAGCGCCATTGTTGAGTCAAGTCCGCCCGACACTCCAATAACAACATTTTTTGCGCCTGTATGCTCAAGCCTCTTTTTCAGCGCCTGCGCCTGTATACTTACAGCCTCTTCAAAGTATGCCGCATCATTCCTTACAAAAGGCATTTTAACAAACTTGCGCGAAAGAGAAGTTTTCTCTGCATCAACTTCAAATTCTGCCGTATAATAGTCGGCGTTTTCTGCAAAACCGCTCTTTCGTCTTCTAAACAAAAGCGCCTCAATGTCTATTTCCGATATTACCATATCATTTTTGAATTTCTCGCCCTCTGCAAGCAGTTTTCCGTCTTCAAAAATCATATTTTTCCCGCTTAAAACAAAATCTGTTGTAGATTCGCCGCAGCCGCTGTCAGCGCAAATAACAGCGGAATGTGTGCTTCCCGAATATGTTTTTGCAAAATCATACCCTCTGCCAATTTCAAATATGTCTGCTTTGCTTGCCATAAGCTCCGCTATTACCGTTGCACCCGAAGCCTCGTGAACAAATCCGCCCTTTCCCACATTTACCGCCATCGAAAATCCGCAAAGCGATTTATCGCACACTAAAACATCTGCTCCAAAAGGCACGGTTTGTCCGTCGAATTCTATATTTTTTACGGCTTTTTCTCCTGCTGCAAACCTATAAAATTCATTAAATTTACAGGTGTTTGGGATTATTGCCAAAATTTTACCTTTATGAAATGCCGCCGCGCAATCGTACACAGAGCCATTAACTAAAAGCGGCACTCCTATCACACAAACAATATCCATATTGCACGTATCCCGTACAACTGATAAAAGCACATCTTTTGCAGAGTTCAAAAGGGCATTATGCAAAAACAAATCTCCGCAGGTTGCACCCGTTACGCAAAGCCGCGGAAACACTGCAAGTTTTACGCCGTTTTCACGTGCTGTTTTTATGCATTTCAATATGCTGTCTTTATTAAATTCACAATCGGCAACTTTTATTTCGGGCGTTGCCGCGCAGACCTTTAAAAATCCGTATTTCACTTTAAAACTCCTTTATTTTATCCCAATATTCCTTAGCCGCTTTCTCTGCTTTATTATCTCCGTATTCATAGTATTTTGTGTCTTTGATTTTATCAGGCAGGTATTGTTGTTTTATATAATGATTGGCATAGCTGTGCGGATATTTATATTCCGTCCCGTGACCGAGATTTTCCGCGCCCGAATAATGTGCGTCTTGCAAATGTTTTGGTACTGTTCCCGTATCCTTTTTAGAAATATCGTTCATAGCTTTATCTATCGCCATAATACCCGAATTTGATTTGGGTGCGGTAGCAAGCATAATTACCGCCTCTGCAAGCGGAATTCTCGCCTCAGGCATACCAAGGCGCACAGCAGAATCAACGCACGCATTCGCGATTGCCGCCGCCTGCGGATAGGCAAGCCCTATATCCTCCGAGGCAATCACCAAAATCCGCCTGCAAGCCGACGGCATATCTCCCGCAGACAGGATTTTTGCAAGATAGTATATTGCCGCGTCTGGGTCTGAGCCGCGTATGGATTTTTGAAAAGCACTCAGCACATCATAGTGGCTGTCGCCGTCTTTATCGTAACGCAAAACTTTCTTTTGCGTAGCTTCCGCGGCAATTCCCTCTGTTATTTCAAGGTTTTTTCCGTTTGGTACTGCCGCTAAAAAACAAAGGTTTAGCACATTTAACGCTTTCCTGACATCTCCTCCTGATGTAAATGCAATATGCGTATACGCCTTTTCGTCAACCGTCACATCATATTCTTTATAATCGTCTTCCGAAAGCATTTTTGCGGCTCTTTTAAGCGCCTTTTCTATATCTTTTTCCTGTATGGGCAAAAATTCAAACACCGTACTCCTTGAAAGCACTGCATCATAAACATAAAAATACGGGTTTTCGGTAGTGCTTGCAATCAAAGTTATCTTTCCGTTTTCCATAAATTCCAAAAGCGACTGCTGTTGCTTTTTATTGAAGTGCTGGATTTCGTCAAGATACAAAAGCACGCCGTCAGCCGTCATAAAAGTGTCTAATGTCGCCGCAATATCTTTTATGTCCGAAACCGACGCCGTAGTGGCGTTCAGGCGGTAAAAGGTCTTGCCTGTCCTTTTGGCAATTATATTGGCAACCGTCGTCTTGCCCGTACCGCTTGGTCCGTAAAAAATCATATTCGGAACCTCACCTGCGAGTATGATTTTTCTTAAAATTTTGTCCTTGCCCAAAAGATGCTGCTGCCCTACCACATCATCAATGGTTTCAGGACGTATTCTGTCTGCAAGAGGCTGTGACATTTACACACACCCCCTGCATTTATATACTTTTGTCAAATCCTTTCTCATAATTTTGCATTTTCTTCCGTAATCATCTTTTTCTTTTCCTGTGTCTTCATAATGCTCAAACTCAAAAAACGGCACAGTTTCAAGCGGCGCAGCTAAAACTGCCTCCTTTGCGCCTAACGATTTTGCCTTATCCTCTATCGCCTTTACGGCAAGGTCGCCCACATACTGACGCCTGTAATCTCCGCTCACTGCGACAAAATCCACTCGGCAAACACCTTCTGCAAGCATAGTAAGTCTTGCCGATGCAATCTGCCTTGTTTTATCATATCCCACAAGGTGATATGATTTATCCTCATATTCATCGTAAAGTTCCGCACCGAAAACATCATTTCTCAAATCACGCGAAAGCTCATACCCGTTTTCGCCGAAAACAAAAGTAAATTCAAGCATTTTCAATCTCTTTTCTTAACCTATCTATTTCTTCCTCCGAAACAGTTGTAAGCGCACTCCTTCTGCACTCCGCCGTTTTGCCTAAAAATTCCAGTGCTTTTTCCCTGTTTCCTTTTTTAGACTCAAGCAGCGCGGAGTGATAAAAAGCCTCTAAAAACTGCGGATATTGCTTGCGCAAATCCTCTGCGATTTTTTCCGCCTTTTCGAGTTCTCCTTCTCTTATATATGCTACGAGCAGATTATCGCAGATATCCCTGTCATCGCTGTTATAGTCGTATGCCTCAAGGCAGAAATCAAGCGCCGACGTGCCGTCAAGCTGCTTTAAATACCCCAGCAGTCCGTAAACTACCGTTGTTTTTACCGTCTCATAAAGCTCCGTCATTTCCTCTATGGCTTCCTCTGTCCTGCCCTGTTTATGATACGCAGCAGCGCGATAGGTCTTTGCATTGATTTTATTCTTTTGCGGTATTGAGCGGTCAAGTATAATGACATTCAGTGTCTTTTCCGCCTCTTTATACTCCCCGTTTCGCATAAGCACAAGCGCATACTCAATTTTATACTGATTGTTCCCGCCGAACATATGCGCCGCCGTTTTATATAGGGACACCGCCTTATCGTTATTACCGTCTGCAAGTGCTTTGACTGCCAAATGCTTTACAATCGCAGGTGTCAGCTTATACGCGGCAAACACTAAAGCTGCAATCGATATTATATACAACAACTTCATAGCTCTGCTCTCCGCTTAAAATTCCGCATTTCCTACCGTTCTGGGGAAAGGAAGGACATCACGGATATTCTGTATGCCCGTTAAGTACATAACTGCTCTTTCAAAGCCCAGTCCGAAACCTGCGTGCTTATTTGTGCCGTATTTTCTAAGGTCAAGATAGAATTTGTAATCATCGGGATTTAAGCCGCACTCTTCCATTCTTGACATAAGCACATCATAATTTTCCTCACGCTGACTCCCTCCGACAATTTCGCCTATTCCCGGAACAAGCAGGTCACAGGCGGCAACCGTTTTACCGTCCTCGTTCAGTTTCATATAAAACGCCTTTATTTCCTTAGGATAATCGGTAACAAATACAGGCTTTTTGAACACCTGCTCTGTTAAAAATCTCTCGTGCTCGGTTTGAAGGTCGCTTCCCCATTCCACCTTATAATCAAATTTGTCGTTATTCTTCTTTAAAATTTCAACAGCCTCGGTATAGGTTACCCTTGCAAAATCGTTGGATACTACATTATTAAGTCTATCAAGCAGTCCTTTGTCTATAAATTTGTTAAAGAACTCCATTTCCTCGGGTGCGTTTTCAAGACAGTAATTTATAATATACTTGACCATATCCTCTGCCAAATCCATATCGTCTGAAAGGTCTGCAAAGGCAATTTCAGGCTCTATCATCCAGAATTCTGCTGAGTGGCTCGTTGTTTTCTAATTTTCGGCACGGAAAGTCGGACCGAAAGTATATACGTTTCTGAACGCCATACAATAGGTTTCAACATTTAGCTGTCCCGAAACGGTAAGGCTTGAGGGTTTCCCAAAGAAATCCTTTGAATAATCGACGTTTCCGTCCTTCTCTTTCGGCACATTTGCCATATCCATCGTTGTAACCTGAAACATTTCGCCTGCGCCCTCGCAGTCACTTGTTGTTATAATCGGCGTATGAACATAAACAAATCCGCGTTCCTGGAAAAACCGGTGAATGGCGTAAGCAAGCATACTCCTTATGCGGAAAACAGCGGAAAACGTGTTCGTTCTCGCACGCAGATGGCATTGCGTTCTCAAAAATTCCATAGTATGGCGCTTGTTCTGAATAGGATAATCAGGGGTTGACGTTCCGTCAATAACAACATTTTGCGCCTTTATTTCAAAAGGCTGCTTTGCCTCAGGCGTTAAGACCAACTTTCCCGTAACGGTTATTGCCGATGCTATATTCAATTTTGAAAGCTGTTCAAAGTTGTCAAGGTCATCCTCAAAAACAATCTGCACGCACTTAAAGAAGCTGCCGTCATTAAGCTCGATAAATCCAAAGTTTTTCGATACGCGGATATTCCTTATCCAGCCCGAAACGGCGACTTCCCTATCGGCAAATTTTTCTGTGTTTCTGAAAAGTTCTTTTACTACTGCTTTCATTTTCTCTACTCCTTATCTACTATTTCTATACTGTCAAGCGTCGCCCTGAAGTTTCGGCGTATTGCCGACAAGTATTCTTTATACAGCATCTTTTGTTCCTCTTGCTCGCTTTCTGTGAGACCTTCCCTTTTCTTCTTCGCGGCAAGATAGTTTATTCTTAAAATTTTTTCCTTTTCCATAAAAAGCTCCTCTTAAAAAACTATTATATAACAAAAATAAAAAAATTTCAATACAAGCTACCAAATCTTATTAAAAAACATAATATATATCAAAACGGTTTTAAAACCGCTTATGAAGGGAGGCAAAATTA
>JAFZNF010000138.1 GCA_017553025.1 Clostridia bacterium
AAAAACCATAATATCCAAAAGCTATGGTTTGACATCAGTATTTGTGGACTATAAAAAGCAGGAAAAAATAATTAAGACTGCCGTAAGCTATCTGGGGAATGATGATACAGATATGCGCTTTGACGTGATAGAAGTGATGTATGGAAAGAGCGGGGAGGAACTGTTTGTAACTGAAATAAATCATATTAAAGGAGCGTTTTAATGAGGATTTTTGATTTGCATTGCGATACCGTTTCCGAAATGTATGAAAAAAAGCAGGATTTTTGTAAAAACAACTTGCACATAGATTTTGAAAGAATGAAAAAATATGACGCATATACGCAAGTTTTTGCCATATTTACTGACCCGGAAAAACGAGGGAGTGCAAAGGAATATGAAGAGGCGCTTATAGATTTGTTTTATGAACAAATGCAAAAAAACGGGGTTTGCATATGCAAAAATTACAGTGAATATGCATTTGCAAAAACGCCGTATAAAGCGTTTTTGAGCATAGAGGGGGCAGAGGGAATAACAGAGGAAAGCGACCTGGTGCGACTTAAAAAGAGGGGCGTTTTTATGATAGCGCCTGTTTGGAATTTTAAAAACAAAATTGCCTGCGGAGTTATGGAAGATAAGGATACAGGACTTTCGGAATTTGGGAAAAAGATAGTTGCAAAAATGGATAAGTTAGGCATAATACTGGACGTATCGCATATGAGCCCCAAATCCTTTTATGACAGCGCAAAAATTTTCAAAAAACCGATTTGCGCAAGCCATTCAAACTTAAAGTCTGTTACAGACCACCCAAGAAATCTTACAGACGAACAGTTTTTGGTAATTAAAAACAGCGGAGGAGTGGCGGGGATAAATATATACCCGCCGTTTTTAGGCAAAAGCGTAAAAGCGCATATTGACAGATTTTTGGCACTTGGCGGTGAGGATAATATCGGACTGGGGTGCGATTTTGACGGGATAGATGAGCTTCCGCGCGGAATAGGCGGTATCCAGGATATTGAAAAATTGATAAAAGAGCTTCCGTACAGTACAAGAATACGGGAAAAAATGGCAGAAAAAAACTTCTTGAGAGTGTTAAAAGCGTATAATTGTTAAAACTGCACAGTAAAGTATATAAAGAGAAGAAATATTTTGTATATCAATTTTGAAATTTCCATACAATACCGGTTGCATTTTTTGCCGAAAAGGAGTATAATCAGTAAAGAATTTATTAAAAAATGAAATTTTTGTTTTAAAAAATTTCAAAACGGAGGAGTTATGATTTCAAAAAAGGCGCAGGGAATTACGCCGTCACCAACACTTACAATAGACGCAAAATATAAAAGTATGATTGCCGAGGGCGAGGACGCTGTCGGCTTTGGCTGCGGCGAGCCTGATTTTGACACGCCCCAATACATAAAGGACGCAGCAATTGATGCAATGATTAAGGGCAAGACAAAATATACGCCCGCAGCAGGCACAATGGAATTAAGACGCGCAGTCGCCGAGAAATTCTTGCGTGAAAACGGGATTAAGTATGAACCTACTCAGATAGTCGTATCAAACGGCGCAAAGCACTCGCTTATGAATACTTTTTTAGTTTTGTTAAACGCGGGCGATGAGGTGCTTATACCTGCCCCGTATTGGGTAAGCTATCCCGAAATGGTAAAGCTTGCCGACGGAGTCCCTGTTGAGGTAAAGACAACCGAGGAAAATAATTTTAAGGCAAGCGCAGAGGACTTTGAAAGGGCGTTAACGCCGAAAACAAAGGCCATAGTTTTGAACAGTCCCTCAAATCCGACAGGTATGGTGTATGATGAGGCAGAGCTGCGGGCGATAGCGGAGTTTGCCGTAAAGAATGATTTGTATGTCATATCCGACGAGGTTTATGAACATCTTATCTATGAGGGAAAGCATATAAGTATAGCATCGCTTAATGAGGAGATAAGAAATCGTACGGTTACCATTAACGGCGTTTCCAAAACCTACGCTATGACGGGTTGGCGTATTGGCTATGCGGCAGCGAATGAAAAAATCGCAAAGGCTATGGCAAGTATCCAGTCGCACGGGACATCAAATCCAAACTCAATCGCGCAGGCGGCGGCTGTTGCCGCGCTTTCAGGCGGACTTTCGGAAGTCGAAAAAATGTGCGCGGAATTTAGAAAAAGACGCGATTTTCTGGTAGATGCAATTAACTCGCTGGGCTGTGTTTCCTGCAAAAAACCGCAGGGTGCGTTCTACATTATGATGAATATAGACGGAGTTTTGGGAAAATCCTATAACGGAGAAAGGATAGAGAATGCAGACGGCTTTGCAAAGCTTTTCCTTGAGGCGGAGAAGGTAGCTATTGTGCCGGGGACGGGATTTGGAGCACCCAATTATGTGAGATGGTCGTACGCCGTTGATATGGAAAGTATCAAAAAAGGTGTTAAAAGACTGGAAAATTTCTTAAAACAGCTTGATTAAAAGAGGAATTATATCCCCTTTTTGCGAATAGTATGTACTACTAATTGCAAAAGGGGACTTTTTTGTGAACAATCTGAAAAAACTGTTGTTTTTCTTGCTGATTTTAATATACACGGCAGGTGTGCTGGCAGGAGCGGTAAAAGAGGTACGCGCATCTAACCAGCCCGAGATGTATAAATACCTTGAAGACGGCGTGAAAGCATATGATACTGCGGCGGCAAGCGGTGTAAAATCTGCCGCAAAGGAAAACCTGAAATTTTTTTCACTCTTAATAGCGGGCTGTCTTTTTAAACCGCTCGTGTGGCTTTTGGGTGCGGCAATGCTGATTAAGGGGTATGTTGCGGGATTTTCTGTTATGGCATCTTTAAGGCTTTACGGCATAAAAGGTGTGCTGCTTTGTATATCAAACCTCGCCTCAGCTGCGGTTTTAATACCTGCAGCAAGTTATTACGGAAGTATAAATGCAAAATCTCTGCTTTTAGGGGAGGAAAAGCACGCATATTACAGAAGATTTTTTGCCGTGACAATTTTTTTGGGGGCAATATTTTGTGCCGATGCCTTTATAAAGGGCGCATCTTCCCCAATATTTATAAAATGGGCGTCCAAGTTCTTAATATAGGACTCAAAAAATGCTGGACAAAAGGATTTTTTATGATATAATATCATCACCGAAAATAACAGGAACGGAGATTTTTTATG
>JAFZNF010000139.1 GCA_017553025.1 Clostridia bacterium
ATCCCCGTCAAGGTGCTGAAATCCGCTTTTTAAATGAATATGCAGATTTTGAGCAGGGTCGTCATAATTCATATTCTGAGGCACATCAAAATCCACTCCGCCGAGTGCGTCAATCGCTTCGCGGAATGTTTCAAAGGTAAATTCCACATAGTAGTGTATCGGTATCGCAGTCAATCGTGTTACCGCCTCAATTGTTCCGTTTACGCCGTTTCTTTTGCCGTTTTTGGTTATCGCATAGGCGCAGTTTATTTTCTGATAACTGCCTCCGACATACATTCTTGTATCCCTGGGTATTGAAAGGATATTTACCAAGTTACCGTCCAAATCGTATGATACCACAATTATCGTATCGGTACGTGTTCCGTCATTATCAAGTCCTATTGCCAGAATATTTATTTTTCCTGTTTCCTTATCAATTTTAGCTACCATTTCCTCTTGACCGTCATAGCCGTTATCAAGCGAAAAAATACCGCTAAATCCCATAACAGCCATAAAGGCTATTACTAATACTGCAAAAGAAATGCCAAAAATTGCGGCTCTTTTTTTTGCGGAAAATCTCACTTTTTTCTTTGCTCTTCTACGCTTCAAATGCTGATACCTCTGCTTTCCATACTCTTTTCATTATATCCCAATTTGCAATTTATGTCAATACACCTTTATTATGTTGCATTTTTATAAAAAAAATATTATAATTAAAAAGAAAAAGCTGCGTTGTGCGGACGCAACTTTTTCAATAAAAATATTAAGGGGAAGGTATTTTGTAAGTTTTATACTTACAGGCATATGTTAACATACTATTATGTCGGCTGTATGAACTAATTGTAAAGAAAATGTTAATTTGAAAGGCAGTATTATGAAAAAAAAGGATTTTTTGTTTGTTTTTGCTGTGCTGATGCTTTCAGCGGCGGCATTTTTAATCACAAAGCCCCATTTTAATAATGCCGATACCGTAAGAATTACGGTTGACGGAAAACTATTTTGCGAAAAGCCTCTGTCTGTCGACTGCGAAATTGACATAAACGGCACAAACACCGCAGTCATCAAAAACGGGAGTGTATATATGAAAAGCGCAGACTGCCCTGATAAACTGTGCATACATCAGGGGAAAGTGCACGACAGTTCAAAGAAGATAATATGCCTTCCTAACAGGGTTATAATAGAAGTAGTAAAAAAATCCGAAATTGATACGGTGGTGAACTGATGAAATCGCATAAAATTACATATATTGCAATCCTATCCTCTCTTGCCGTTGTTTTTGGATACATAGAAAGCCTTTTTCCGCTGCCCATATCTGTTCCGGGAGTAAAACTCGGCATTTCCAACATAGTTATACTTTTCGCGCTTATTAAGATGGATAGACGCGATGCATTTTTTATAATGCTCATCAAAATTACTGTTTGCTCGGTTTTATTTTCGGGTATGAACAGCTTTATTTATTCGCTTTCGGGCGGTATTTTAAGCTTTATTGCTATGATTACTGCAAAAAAACTTGATTTGAGCATTATCGGAATGAGTATGGCCGGCGGTGTATTTCATAATCTGGGACAAATTCTTTCGGCGGCACTTTTACTTTGTTCTTTCTCTGTATTTTATTATCTTCCCGTACTGCTTGTATGCGGACTCTTTGTCGGCGCGGCAGTCGGTATTCTTTGCAGTACGGTAATTTCGCGTATTAAATGAATTTGTTAACAAACTATTTACATATTATACACACAAAAAAAATATTTTTATGCTATAATGCGTTTGACTAATCCGCTGAGGAGGAATGAACTTGAAAAGAGCTAAGAACTTTTTCACAAAGGATAATCTTTTGAGCTTTTTAAAGCCGACAAAAAAGAATATTGCTATTTGGACGGCAGTTATAATTATACTTATACTTGCAGTTTCCTGCGCATCTGCAAAGAAGAAGGCGTCTTCATCGGTTTCTGCTCGTGAAACCGACATTGTAACGTGCGGTGATATTGAAGTAACAATAACGGGAAGTGCAGCCGTTGAGCCTTATGAACGTTTTGAAATTATACCAAAGGTGAGCGGGGATATTGTTTCCTGTCCGTTTGATGTGGGCGACAGCGTTGAAAAGGGCGATTTGCTGTACAAATTTGATACTTCAAGCAGCGATCTGACCGTGGAAAGACAGCGCCTGTCCTTAGAGCAAAGCGAAAATAACTATAAAAACGCTCTTGAAGAACGTGACAAACTCTACATAAAAGCTAAAAATAACGGTACCATATCAGGATTTTCGTTAAAGACGGGGCAGGAAATAAAGAACGGCACGAAAATTGCCGATATTGCCGATACCGACAATCTTGAAGTGGTTCTCCCATTTACCGAAGCTCAGGTAAGCTCCATACATATCGGAGATTATGCAAGTATAACAAGCTCAAAGCATATGAGTTCCGTTTCGGGTGTTGTAACTCACGTTTCCTCGTCAAGCTATGCGGGAAGTGACGGAAGCAGGCTTTACAGCGTAACTGTAAAATTCAATAACCCGGGTGTTTTGTCCTCAGGTATGTCGGTAGGCGGTGCTGTAGGCACAAATGTAAGTCCCGGAAGCGGTGTTATAGAAAATTCCGCCTCCTCCTCGCTTTATTCCGAAACGGACGGCACCGTTTCCAAAATTTACTACTCAAACGGTGATTATGTGACAAAAGGTACCGTAATAGCAGTTTTGACAAGTGACTCGGTAGATGACAAAATCGCCGACAGCACACTTTCATATAAAAGCGCCAGTCTTTCAATGCGTCAGACCGAAAAGGACCTTGAGGATTATAATATAACCTCCCCCATAAGCGGAACGGTTATAACAAAAAACTCCAAGGCAGGCGATACTATAGATAAAACGACAGCTCAAACGGTTATGATGGTCGTTGCCGATATTTCAAGGCTAAAATTTGAGCTTTCCATAGATGAACTTGATATAAGCAAAGTTACAGAAGGTCAGTCAGTTTCTGTAACCTGCGACGCACTCCCCGACGAAACATTTTTAGGATATATCACAACCATATCGGTTGAGGGGACAGCGCAAAACGGCGTTACTACATATTCTGCCGAAGTTGTTATAGATGAACCGGGAAACCTGCGCCCCAGTATGAATATAGATGCAAGCGTTATTACCGAGTCTGCAGAAAATGTACTTTTAGTCCCGACTGAAGATATTAAAACCGTCGGCAAAAAGACGTATGTCTTTGTAAAAGGCGATAAGGATAATAATGACTCTTCCAAATTAAATAAAAATTCAAAGCCTGACAAGAATTTTAATCCCGACAATATGCCAAAGTCGGGCAGCAATAACGAAACATCAAAGGGCAGAGAAGTTCCGTTTGCAAATATACCAAACGCGCCCGACGGCTATATCGCTGTCGAGATAGAAACAGGTGTCGCAAATGAGGATTATACCGAAGTCAAAAAAGGTCTTAAAGAGGGACAGGAGATTTACCGTCAAAGTACCGTTTCGACCTCTAACAGCTCGCGTATGATGGGCGGTATGAGCGGTATGGGCGGAGGTATGAGTGGCAGCAGACCCTCAGGCAGTATGAGCGGAGGCCCTCCTTCAGGCGGTATGGGCGGTATGAGATAGAGGATAACCCGTATGATAAGATTAGAGAATATAACAAAAATATATAAAATGGGACAAAATGAAGTCCGTGCCTTGGACGGTGTGAGCCTGCACATTAAACCCCGCGAATTTGTTTCAGTAATAGGTCCGTCAGGTTCGGGAAAATCAACTCTTATGAATATGATAGGCTGTCTTGACGTCCCCACCGGCGGAAAATATATGATTGACGGCATAGATGCAAGCAAAATGACCGATAATCAGCTTGCAGACATCAGAAACCGAAAGATAGGCTTTATTTTTCAGCAGTATAACCTTTTATCGAAACTTTCAGCGCTTGAAAATGTTGAACTTCCTCTGATATACCGAGGGATACCTTCTGCAAAACGTCAGGAAATGGCACTTGCTGCGCTTACCAAGGTAGGACTTGCGGACAAGGCTATGCACAAACCCACCGAGCTCTCAGGCGGTCAGCAGCAAAGGGTATCGGTTGCGCGTGCATTATGCGGAAACCCCTCGCTTATTCTTGCTGATGAGCCGACAGGCGCTCTTGACTCAAAATCAGGTGTGGAAATTATGCAGATGATTCACGATTTGCACAAGGACGGAAACACTATTGTCATAATAACCCACGACCTAAGTATTGCAAAACAGGCAGAGCGTATTATAACGATACGCGACGGCAAAATTACGAGCGATATTGATAATAGTGATGATATGCAGGACGCCTCAAATATAAAGGGTTCCGACATAGGCGATGCCGAAAACGGCAGGACCGCAGATTTCGGAGGTGACGGAATATGAATTTTTCAAAACTTTCGCAATCCTTAAAAATGTCGTTAAAGAGTATTCTGGGAAATAAAGGTCGCTCCGCACTTACAATGCTCGGTATAATAATCGGCGTTGCGTCGGTTATTATTTTGACGGGCATAGGAAACGGCGCAACCTCATCAATAACGGACTCTCTTTCTTCGCTCGGAACTAAAATGATTACCGTTTCAATGTCGCGCGGAGGCTGGGGAGGCTCTACAAGAACAATAAGCCTTTCCGATATGCAAAAGTTTTTAGAGGAAAACGGGGATCTTGTTGAGGCAATGTCTCCCTCAATATCTGGAAGCGTACTTTTAAAGCACGGAAGCGAAAATACAACAGCTATGCTTTCGGCTTATGATTCTTCCTATACCGATATAAAAGACAGCAACGTGGAGGAGGGACGGTTTATTTCGGAATATGACGTAAAAAACCGCTCTTATGTATGTATAGTCGGCTCATATATCGTAAAAGAATACTTTGGAGGCGTAAACCCCATAGGACAAACAATAAAGCTGAACGGAACACCGTTTAAAATAGTTGGCACTTATAAGGAATTAGGCGACTCAAGCGAAAACTCGTCCGATAATGCCGTCACAATTCCGTACACAACCGCTATGCGCTTTTTAAAGAATAAGAATATAACCAATTTTTATTTTAACGCAGCAAGCGAAGATGTTGTGGATACGGCAGTTGCTGAGCTTAAAGCGTACATAACAAAAAAACTCGGCACAGACAGCGGTTTTAATGTTGCAAGCGTTGCTGAAATGCTTGATACCATAAACGAGATTATGGGAACGCTTACCGCAATGCTTGCAGGAATTGCCGCAATTTCCCTGATTGTCGGGGGGATAGGAATTATGAACATAATGACAGTTTCGGTAAGCGAGCGTATACGCGAAATAGGCATAAGAAAGGCAATAGGCGCGCGGACTACCGACATTCTGCTCCAGTTTCTGACCGAATCGGCAATACTAAGCTCAATGGGCGGAGTTGTCGGGATAATTGCGGGGATAATTCTGGGCAGATTTGTTTGCAAATTTATAAATATACAGTTCGCCGCGCAGTTTAATATGATTTTTGTGGCATTCACATTTTCGCTGTTTATCGGTATTTTCTTCGGTATAGCGCCCGCTAAAAAAGCCGCAAAACTGCACCCGATAGACGCTCTGCGTTCAGAATAGAATTTGAAAGGACAATTACTATGAAAAAGATTTTATCTTGTATGCTCGCCTTATCCGTTTTTGCAGGCACATTTTCATATGCTGAGTACAGCGATGTTTCCTCCAGTGAGGATTACTACACATCAAGCGTAAGACTTGCTGACCTTGGCATTATCTCAGGGTACGGTGATGGGACTTTCCGCCCCGACAACACCATTACAAGGGCAGAATTTACTAAAATTGTAGTCTGTATGATGGACAAAGAAAAAGAGGCAAAATCAAGCACCAATTTAACAGGATTTTTTGATGTTGATATTGCAAGCTGGCACACGCATTATATAAGATATGCGGTTAGCCGCGATATCCTGTCGGGATATGCAGACGGCAGTTTCCGTCCTGATAACACTATAAGCCTCTCCGAGGCAGTTACAATCCTTTTACGTACTTTGGGTTATACTGAAGATGAAGTAGGCTACTACTGGCCTGACAACTATATTTTAGCCGCAGGCTCTTTGGGTCTTACTAACGGTCTTGACCTGGCGCCTTCCGACCCTTTGACAAGAAAAGCCGCCGCCGTATTGGTTGACCGCGCCCTTTTCGCAAAGCCATCGGGTTCGCTTGCCTCTGCAAACACATATATTGAAACTACAGGTTACACAGTTTTTGAGGATTCGCTTATTTTAGACAATGACCAAACAAGCGACAGCGTTACCGTTTTATCGGGAAATTTAAAGCAAAATACAGCTTCCGCATATCTAAGCAAAACACAGTTTTCGGTTGAATCGGGCGATATATATAATTATGCCGTGATTGACAAAAACGGCTATTTAGTAACAGTCCGCGAATATACTTCGGGCGAAAAGCTCTGTTCAGTTTCGGGAGCTTTAAATAAGTTTACTGATAATACCATAGAATATACCACCGTTGACGGACGAAAAGGTGCATATAACGCAGACGACAGCTTTATTATCTACTACGGCAGCGAAAGACTGACTCCTCAACAGGCGAAAAGCCGTATATCAAACGGAACCGATATAACCTTTTACGGAAACAGCTACGGACTTTGGAATATTGCCGTAGTCGGAAGCTCTGACAGACTTACGCCTATTATGGCAACGAGAAATTACACAGACTCAGACGAATATTTGGGCACTACCCCGATAAATACCGCAAATCTTACAGTTTACCGTAACGGCGAGGCGTCAAGGCTTTCCGAGGTAAAGGCAGGCGATGTCATTTATTACAACACAAAGACAAATGTTATGGACGTATATTCCAAAAAAGTTACAGGCACATATTACTCCGCATACCCGTCAAAGGCGTATGTTGAAAGCGTTTCTGTCGGCGGAAAGGAATACGAAATCGGCTACAGCGCGGCAACTGACCGCCTTAATGCTTCTGATGGTGCGTTTAATATAGGCGACAAAATAACGCTCCTGCTCGGTAAAAATGACAAGATTGCTTTTGTTACCGACAACGCACAGGGCTTTGATTATTCTTCTTACGGCGTTATTCTAAAGAGCGAACAGCGTATAGCTAAAGAAGGCGCAAATGAAGGCAGTACCGAATTTGTGACAACTCTGTTTATGGCAGACGGCGAAGAACACGAAATTGTCACCGATAGGATTTATAAGGACAGTATCGGAAAATTCGTTTTTATAAGCTATAAAAATTCACTGGCATATCTTACAAACAGAGTATATGACTCTAAAGATGAATATGCAGGCGAAATAAATAAAAACAGCAGAACGGTAAATTCACGGTATGTATTAAAGGACGCGGCAATAATTCAGCGAACATCAGAAAAGGACGCCAAAACAGCCTCCTGCGAACTTTTGGATTTTGACAGGCTTACCGCCTCAAAGATTTCGGAAGAGAAGATTATAAATGCCGTTTCCGCCAACAGTTTTGGAGATTTAGCCATACTGTATGTTGACGGTCTTGAAAATACGAACAGTTTTGGCGTAATAGCAGGCTTTGAAAAAGCCAACAATACTACTGTAGGATATAAAATTTTGTCAAACGGCTATCAGGAAAGCTATATTACAGATTTACGCATATCAACCTCTGTCGGCGCAGGCGTCGAATTTAAAGTGCAAAACGGCACCTTAACAAAGTTTTCCCCGCTCCTCAAGCTTGCTTCTGCCGCCTCGGTAAAGGCGGTAGAAGGCGGACGGATATATATAGGCAGTAAGATATATAAGCTTGCAGACAATGTGCAGATAGTGGATATAAGCAACACATCAAAAATGAAATCTGTTACAATTGATGACCTTCAGGAAAACCTATCTGCATCGGTGACACTCTATTCCGATACTGCAAACGGAGTTATACGGGTTATAACAATGAGCAAATAGCAAAAAAGTCCCATCAAGCGATGGGACTTTTTGTTTGTAAATTTATACTAAGACTGTGTCCTCAGCCTGTTCCTCTGCCGTTTTCGGATTTTTTATATCATTTAAAATAGACATAAACTGCTCCCCTGTTATCGTTTCTTTCTCTATTAAAAATTCTGCTATTTTATCAAGTGCTTCCATATTTTCGCGGAGCATTTTTTCTGCTTTTGCGTGTGCCTCTTTTAAAACCTTTATGATTTCCTCGTCAAGCTGTGTCATTGTCGCCTCGGAGCAGTTTGGAACATTTCTTCCGTCAAGATACCTGCTCTGCGGTTTTTCAAGCGCCGCCATACCGAATTTGTCGCTCATTCCGTACTGTGCTATCATAGCTCTTGCAAGCTCATTTGCCCGTTCTATATCGTTCGCTGCACCTGTAGTTTTGGTATTAAACACAATTTCCTCAGCTACGCGTCCTGCCAAAAGCACTGTTATTTCGTCCAAAATCTCGTCCTTACTCATTAAATAGTGTTCCTCTTCAGGCATTTGCATTGTATAGCCCAAAGCACCCATAGTACGAGGCACAATCGTGATTTTCTGCACAGGGTCGGTATTTTTTTGAAGTGCGGTAGCGAGTGCGTGACCGACCTCGTGATATGCAACAATCCTTTTTTCCTTATCGGATAAAATTCTGTCCTTTTTCTCCTTACCTGCGATAATAATTTCCACAGCCTCCATTAAGTCTTCCTGAATTACTGCTTTCCTCTTCATTCTGACTGCCCTAAGAGCTGCCTCATTTACCATATTTGCAAGGTCAGCGCCAACCGCACCGCTTGTAGCAAGCGCAATTTCGTGCAAATCTATATCGGGTGACATCTTTACATTCTTTATATGCACCCTTAAAATATCCTCTCTGCCCTTTAAATCAGGCTTTTCAACAATAATACGCCTATCAAATCTGCCCGGGCGCAGGAGTGCTTTATCAAGGATTTCGGGACGGTTAGTTGCCGCCAAAATTACTACGCCCTTTGATGAATCAAAGCCGTCCATTTCGGATAAGAGCTGATTTAGAGTCTGCTCGCGCTCATCATTTCCGCCGAACTGATTGTCACGGCTTTTGCCTATTGCGTCAATCTCGTCAATGAAAATTATACACGGAGCCTTTGCCGATGCCTGCTTAAATAAATCGCGCACACGCGATGCTCCGACACCCACAAACATTTCCACAAAATCCGAACCTGAAATTGAGAAAAACGGCACATTTGCCTCGCCTGCGACAGCCTTTGCAAGGAGCGTTTTTCCTGTTCCGGGAGGTCCCACCAAAAGCGCACCCTTAGGCTGTTTTGCGCCGATAGCGGTATATTTTGACGGATTGTGCAAAAAGTCCACTATTTCATCAAGGGACTCCTTTGCCTCATTCTGACCCGCTACATCTTGAAAGGTTACGCCCGTCTTGTTTTCCATATACATTTTTGCGTTTGACTGACCGACACCCATAATTCCGCCGCCCATACGCTTCCCCATTGACCTCATAATAAATCCGAAAAAGAGATATAAAAGCGCTGCCGGAAGTATCCACGAAATAAATAATTCCATAAACAGGTTACTTTCGGCGGCTCCTCTTTTAAACATCACATTATGCGCTTTTAGGGTTTCCACCAAATTCGGGTCGTCTATGACGCCTGTATAATACTGCACCTTTCTGGTCGGCGCAAGATTTTCAAAATATGCGGAGATAGTGTTTGTTTCTGTTTTTTCCTCTTTGGGATAAATCAGAATTGTATCTGCTTTTATTTCTACACTTTCTATTTTGTCCGACTCTAAAAGATTTATAAAATCACTGTAATATATCTCTTCACGCTGGGGAGCGGTGAGAGTATTTAACATATAATTAAGCCCTATTGTAGCTGCAAGCGACAAAATGATGAAATATATAACAGGGTTTATATTTGTCTTCTTATCTTTTTTATCTTTCATTGCGCATTTCCTTTCCTTCAATCAGTTGCCATATGCCTGATGACAGCATACCACAACGCAGAAAGCGTGTCAACTTCATTTACATTACAAAATGCTTTTTATTCCTTTACAAATCACGCAGTTTTTTCAGACAGCCGCCACATATGTATTTCCCTGAAAATGGCGAAAGCTCTTCGCCTTTTCCGCAGAATGCGCAGAAAGGCTTTGCCTTTCTCATAATCATATTTCCGTCCTCTATATATATCTCTATTTCATCTTTCGGACGCATATCCAAAGCATTTCTTATCTCTTTTGGAATAACTATCCTCCCAAGTTCATCAATCGGTCTTGATATACCTGTAATTTTCATAATCTGCTCCTTTCGCAAAACAGAAGATTTTTATCATTTTACCATATTTTGTCAATTTTTGCAATAAATAAGCCCAAAAAAAGACATCTCCCAAAAAGAGATGTCCTGATTTGCTTATTTAAGCAGAATAAACGCTGCACTGCTTTTTGTCTTTGCCTTTTCTTTCAAATTTAACATTTCCGTCAATAAGCGCGAACAATGTATCGTCGCTTCCGATACCTACATTGTTACCAGGGTGAATTTTCGTTCCGCGCTGTCTTACCAAAATATTGCCTGCAAGAACAAATTGTCCGTCAGCTCTCTTTACACCAAGACGTTTACTTTCGCTGTCGCGGCCGTTCTTGGTGGATCCCATACCTTTTTTATGAGCCATTAAATAACACCTCAGCTTTCAGTTTGATTTAATATGCTGATTAAGCATTGATAGATTCTACAGTAAGTTTTGTATAAGGCTGTCTGTGACCTTTTTTAGAACGCTCGTTCTTTTTTCTCTTCATTTTGAAGACATAAATCTTTTTAGCCTTACCCTGCTTTTCAACTTTTGCGGTCACCTTTGCGCCGTCAAGAGTAGGAGTTCCGAAATTTGCAGTTTCACCGTCGCCTGTTGCCAAAACCTTATCGAAAGTAACGGTTTCGCCCTCTTGTGCATCAAGCTTTTCTACAAAAATCACACTGCCCTCTTCTACCTTGTACTGCTTTCCGCCTGTTTCAAAAATTGCGTACATAATGTTACACCTCCTCATAATATGAAGTCACGCTAAAGACGGTACCCAAAGGGATTTATAACCGTACTTTTATGCGGATACCAAGTGATTATATCATCAAAAAACTATAATGTCAACATTTTTTTGGTATTTTCGTAAATTTTCTTCATAGCAAACGAATCCTCCGCCTGAGTCCCGCTTGATTCGCATATTATTGTCGGTGCAAGATTTCTTTTTGCAATTATTTCCGCTAAAGGTTCAAAATCAGGACCGTATACGGTATCGGCAAAGGTCAAATGTTTCTTCTCTCCGCCCGATGTGTATTCAATTTTACTGAAGTGGCTATGAAAAATCCTTTCTCTTTCTTCCCCCAGCTTATTCTTTATTTCATCAATCACAGCCTCAAAATCGGCAAGCGTTTTAAGTCCGCCCAAGGTACGGGCGTTAAGATGCCCGAAATCTATACAAGGAAGGAAGCTATCATCAATTCGGCAAAGCTCCATAACCTCATAAAGGTCGCCGAGCTGGTTTATTTTCCCCATTGTTTCAATGCAAAGACGGACACTTTCAAGTCCGCTCTCAATCATTTTTTCTCGCGCTTTAAAAAGCGTATTTTTGGCATTTGAAAGTGCCTCCTCACGGCTCAGTCCGCAAAGCGCTCCGCTATGCACCACAACGCGTTCTCCACCGAGATATTTTACAAGCTGTGCCGACTGTAAAATATACTTTATGCTCCCCAGTCTTTTCTGCTCGTCGCCTGTGGCAAGATTGATGTAATACGGCGAGTGAACGCTCATAACTATACAGTTTTTTCTTGCCTCGTCCGCAATCTTTTCCGCCGTTTGCTGTCCGCATCTTACACCGTTTCCGCATTGGTATTCATATGCATCAAGTCCGAAACCTGCAAGCCACCGAGGCATTTGCTCCGACGCCTTATTTCCGTCATTATAAAAGCTGTCGCTGTTTCCTGCAACTCCGAATATTGGTTTCATTTTTTCCCTATCCTTTGTAATTTTTTAACACTATCCTCTCAAAATACCGTTTTAATCCGAAAAACGGCGTTTCTTTTGACTCAATCGGATTTACCATAACCGTTTTTACGCCTGCTCTTTTGCCCGCATAAACATCGGTAAAAACCTGGTCGCCTATTAAGACGGTTTCCTCTTTTTTTGCGCCCATTTTCTTCATAGCATAGTTTACGCCAACAGCAAACGGCTTTAATGCGCGGCTTAAAAAGTACGCGTCAAAATCCTTTGCAAAAAGCTCTACCCTTTTTTTATGATTGTTTGATACAAAGGCGTATTTTATGCCGTTTTCCGAAAGCATATTTAAAAACGCCCGTGCCTCTGTGTCCGCTTTGGCAGTTTTGTAGCTTACAAGCGTGTTATCGATATCAAGTACCGCAAAATGTATATTATTTTTATTAAAAAAATCAGCATTGATATCAAATACCGAATTAAATCGGAAGTCGGGGTAAAATATTTCAAACATCATATCCTCCGTCTTTTAAAAGCAAAGCCGTTTTGCTAAAAGCAAAACAGCTTTTTATATTTAAGGTATGTCAATCGCACGGCAAATCGGTTCAAAATTATTTTTTGACCAAATAAACATATGCGAATATGATGACTCTGCCAAAACAGGATTAAAAATTCCGCCTTTTAGGCTTTCACTGTCTTTAATGCAATCTGTCAGAATTCCATACGCATCATATTTTGCGGAAATCCTATAGGCATCAATATCATTGTTAACAAATAAAAGTATTTCTTTTTCGCCATTCCCGTTTTCATACACATCGGTTGCAAGCGCCTTGGTTGCGCGTATGCTTTCCGCCCAAAGTGGATACTCCCAGCCAAGGTCCTCTACCTCCAGCCTATACCGTCCGTCTTTATACGCTATCAGCTGTCCTGCCGTATCCTTTTTCCCTTCCCCTGTTTCCTCATTATATACATAATATTCTTCAGGCACAAAATTAAATATGTATCCGCTCTCATATTTTTTACTGTTGCACAAAACTTCTTCATCAGCATAATATACCCAGTCATCAATGCCGTCTTCTATATGATTAGACATTGCATCATACGATTTTAAGAAATTGTTATGGCTTGCGTATTTTTTTTATAAATACCTCATATTCTTCCTCTTCTTCTGATTCCCCTTTTGACACTAAAAACACAGGGTCGTCCCACGTTTCATCAATATGATACCAATCCCCGTCAATCTTTACCACATTCCAGATATGGTTAATATTATCTGAGGCACAAAGTCCTGTTTTTATAGTACTCCCTTCTGTCAATTGGTCATTCAATTTATCATAGATTGCCTTTAATGCGATAGCATTACCCTGACATACGGCTCTGTTATTTTTAAACAGTCCGTATGCCGTATAAATCTTTAAATATTCTGCCTCATCAAAGTCCTCGATTTCTCCAAGCAATCTCAGTCTTTTAAGCTCTTCATACTCATTAAGCTCCTCATACGCATATGTATTTTTCTCGCAGAAAAGGTCGTGTATTACAAGCATTTTCCCGACAACATCGTCATCAGGTATATCGGCAACCGCACTCAAATATGTATTTTCTATCTCCTGACGGATAAAATTCCGTGCCGCAGCATCTTCTGTCGAACTTTGAA
>JAFZNF010000140.1 GCA_017553025.1 Clostridia bacterium
GTAAAATAAATGATATAATATTGTCAAATTATTTTTGGAGTTTACTATGATAAAAAAGATTTGGGAATACCGCGATAAGCAACTTAAAAGCGAAGAAGTTTCAGACTTTTCCAAAAAATTCAATCTGCCTTACGAACTGGCGGTTTTACTGCTTTTGCGCGGTGTAAAAAAAGATGAGCAGGTTTTTTCGTATATGTCTAAAAATCTTGACTCGGTACATAACCCTTTTCTTTTAAATGATATGGAAACAGCCTGTGAAAGAATTGTCCGCGCAGTTTCTGAGAAGGAAAAAATTACCGTTTTCGGCGATTATGACGTTGACGGAATTACCTCCACTACCGTCCTTACGGATTTTCTTGCATCAGTCGGTGCTGATGTCGATTACTATATCCCCGACCGCTTTTCCGAGGGGTACGGACTTAATATTCTTGCCTTAAACAGAATTGCTCGGGGCGGCACTAAGCTCTTGATTACCGTCGATTGCGGAATTGCATCTATCGGCGAAGTGGAATTTGCAAAAACGCAGAAAATGGACGTAATCGTAACAGACCACCATACCTGCAAGGACGAAATTCCCAAGGCTCTTGCCGTTATAAATCCGAAGCGTGCCGACTCTGAATATCCGTTTTCCGGTCTTGCAGGAGTAGGTGTTGCATTCAAACTGGTTTTAGCGCTGGCAAAAAAGCTGAACTTAAATACAAAAGATACATTTATGAAATATGCCGATTTGGTTTCCGTTGGAACGGTAGCAGATGTTGTGCCTCTTCTTGACGAAAACCGTACGATAGCGGCAAGAGGAATAGAAATTCTGAAAAATACTCAAAATTTTGGTATCCGCGCACTTTTGCAGGTTTCGGGCTGCAAGGACAGGGAGATAAACTCCTCCCTCATCGCCTTTTCGCTTGCTCCGAGAATAAATGCCGCAGGGCGTATGGAAAGGGCATCGCTTGCCGTACAGCTTTTTAAGGCAAAAACATATGACGAGGCACTATCCCTTGCAGAGCGTCTTGACAGTCTAAACCGCCTGCGTCAGGAAACGGAACGCAAAATTTTTGAAGATGCGCTCACACTTGCCTCAAAATGCGAAAATCCGCTTGTATATGTGTTAAAAGCTCCCGATTGGCACAACGGCGTAATAGGCATTGTAGCGTCAAAGTTATGCGAAAAGCTTATGCGCCCTTGTATTCTGCTATCCGCAGAAAACGGCAAATGCAAAGGCTCAGGAAGGTCAATTGACGGCTTCAATCTCTTTGACGCCCTTTCGGACAGCGAAGATATTTTGACCGCATTCGGCGGACATTCACAAGCAGCAGGTATGTCTGTTTCAGAAGATAAAGTTTTAGAATTTACTGCCAGAATAAATCAGTATGCAAAAAGGCACATAACAGACGATATGCTCATTCCAAAGCTCGCAATCGACTGCATTATAAATCCGTCTCATATAACGCTTGAATGGGCAAAGGCATTAAAAAAACTTGAGCCGTTCGGTGCATCAAATGAAACGCCCGTTTTCGCGCTTTTGGACACAAAAATTATATCCTCCGGCGCTATCGGGACAGGCGGTCAGCACCTTTCTATGAAACTTCAAAAGGAAAACCTTGTATTTCCCGCTGTTGGATTTGGTATGGGTGAAATTTCTTCACAATTTGTGCAAGGAGATAATGCAGATATTGCCTTTACTATGAATATAAATACATATAACGGCACCCAATCGGTACAGCTTTTTATAAAAGACATAAAAAAATCGGATAGGAATTTGTGATATGGACGAAATCAGCAAAAAAGTATTTGAAAAACCTAAAGAACTCGGTCTTATAGCCGACGAAACTGATGTTATTGTAGATAAAGTAATTGAAAGAGTTAAATCATATTCGCCAAAGTCAAACACAGATATGATTTATGTTGCATACCGTGTCGCAAAGGCGGCGCATAAGGGACAAAAACGAAAATCAGGCGAACCGTATATAATACACCCGGTGCAAATTGCCTACATTGCCTCAGAACTTTCTATGGACAGCGTTGCTATATGCGCAGGGCTTTTGCACGATGTTATTGAGGATACCCCCTACACCTACGATGATATAGTGACTCTTTTCGGAAACAATGTTGCTGAGATTGTCGACGGTGTAACTAAACTTAAAATGATTCAGTACACCGACCAGCAGGAGGAACAGGTTGAAAACTTGAGAAAAATGTTCTTCGCAATGAGCCGTGACATACGTGTAATAATAATCAAACTCATTGACAGGCTCCATAATATGCGTACCCTTGATTTTCAGCCAAAGGAAAAACAGCTTTCAGTTGCCAAGGAAACTCTTGATGTGTACGCACCGCTTGCGCACAGGCTTGGTATTTCAAGAATTAAGTCGGAGCTTGAGGATTTAGCGCTAAAGTATTTAGACCCTGTTGCATATGCGGAAATCAACGAAAGTATTACACGCAAGAAAAGCGAGCGCGAAGATTTTGTTGCAAAAATAATAGAGAAACTAAACGGGCGTCTTGCAGACGACGGTATAAAGTGCACTATATCGGGACGTACAAAGCATTATTACAGTATATTCAGAAAGATGTACGCCCAAAACAAGTCTATAGACGAGATTTATGACCTGTTCGCAGTCCGCGTTATTGTTGATAACGTATCCGACTGCTACGCCGTTTTAGGTGCTGTCCACGATATGTATACTCCCCTGCCTATGCGCTTTAAGGACTACATCGCTATGCCCAAGCCGAATATGTATCAATCCCTTCACACAACTGTTGTGGGAAATGACGGCACGCCGTTTGAAATACAGATACGCACCTGGGATATGCACAAAGTTGCTGAGGAAGGTATTGCGGCGCACTGGAAGTACAAAGAAGGAAAATCCGGCGCAAATTCTATGGATAAAGAGCTCGAATGGGTACACTCACTTATGGAAACCCAGTCGGGCATTATGGATCCTGACCAGTTTATGAACAGCTTGAAAATAGATATGTTTTCAGACCAGGTTTTCGCGTTCACGCCAAAGGGCAAGGTTATACCTCTTCCCAACGGCTCAACCGTTATAGATTTTGCCTTTGCAATACATTCTCAGGTCGGAAGTAAAATGGTAGGCGCAAAAGCAAACGGAAGAATTGTGCCTAACA
>JAFZNF010000141.1 GCA_017553025.1 Clostridia bacterium
ACACTTCCATCAGCACATTTAACCGTTGATGTAATTGTTCTGACTGGGCTTATGCACTCGTTTTTCGCATATTCCGCGCCTCTTTTACAGGTATTCCCCGTAACGCTCAAAACCTCTCCGTTTTCAAACTCAACATCTATACTGCACCCCATAGGGCATACTATACAGGTTAAATTTCTTTTCATTTTACCATCTCCAACTCCATAAACAACTCTTTTGAGCCGTTTATTTGCTCTTTTTTAAGGGTTATGCTCTCCATCTCGCCCGGTGCAACTTTAGGGCGGCGTTTTGTGAACACAATTTCGCCCTTTTCATTTTTAACATTTATTTTAACATTATAGAAAACATCAGAAACTCTGAAATAGACTGTAATATCCTTTTCTTCCGTTATTACCTGCGGTACACTGTAACGCACCTTGCCGTCTGTCTTTATCGGTATATTTACTTTATTTTCTGCTATTCCCTTTATATATTCTGCCGCGCTTTTTCCTGCGATTTCAGCCTCTTCCGAAACAAAGTCAACCAAATCGTGTACGTGAAGAACATTTCCGCAGGCAAATATTCCGCTTATATTTGTCTGTCTGTTCTGGTCAACAACAGCACCGCTTGTTACGCGTGAAAGCTCTACATTTGCTGTCTTTGAAAGCTCATTTTCGGGTATTAAGCCGACAGAAAGCAGAAGTGTATCGCAAGGGATATATTCCGCTGTTTCAGGTATCGGCTTACGGTTTTCGTCAACTTTCGCAATCGTTACGCCCTCCAAACGCTCTTTTCCGTGAATTTTTGTCACTGTATGACTAAGTTTTAGAGGAATATTAAAATCGTTAAGGCATTGTTCAATATTTCTTGCAAGACCTCCAGAGTATGGCAGAAGCTCACAAACCGAGTGAACCTTTGCTCCCTCTAAGGTCATTCTGCGCGCCATAATAAGTCCGATATCGCCCGAACCCAAAATTACAACATTTTTTCCCGGCATATATCCTTTCATATTAACAAATTTCTGCGCTGTACCTGCCGTATATATTCCCGCAGGTCTTGTTCCTGCAATATTTAACGCGCCCTTTGGTCTTTCACGGCAACCCATAGCAAGAATTATTGCTTTTGCTTGGATTTGAAAAACACCGTCCTCTGTATTTGTCGCAGTTATAACCTTGTCTTCGGATATATCAAGTACCATCGTTCCTAATTTATAAGGAATTTTACGCTCTGCTACCATTTTAACATATCTTGCGGCATATTCAGGACCTGTAAGCTCTTCGCCGAATTTATGAAGACCAAACCCATTATGAATACATTGCTGCAAAATTCCGCCCAACGCTGTATCTCTTTCTAAAATCAATATATCGCGTATCCCGCTGTCATATGCTGCTACCGCCGCGCTCATTCCCGCAGGACCGCCGCCGATTATTACGAGCTCAGTCATTTTAGATTTCCTCCTTTGTTTTGCCGATATTTATGATTGATTTACCGCCGCATTTTGTAACCTCTTCAACTGGTATATTAAGCTCACGCGCCAAAATTTCGGTAATATACGGACTGCAAAATCCGCCCTGACATCTGCCCATCTGTGCTCTTGTACGGCGCTTTATACCGTCCAAATCGCAGGGCTTTGGATTTGTCCTTATCGCCTCCAAAATTTCGCCCTCTGTTACCGTTTCACATCTGCAAATAATTCTTCCGAAAGCCTTATCCTTTTTAATTATCTCATTTTTCTCGTCAATGTTTGCAGTTTTAAAGTAATGCGCAGGCTTTCTTATCGGGTTAAAATCATTTCTAAGTGTTACCCTAAGTCCCTGTTCTTCAAGCAGGGTAAGTGCATACTCGGCAATTGCCGGAGATGCTGAAAGTCCCGGGGATTCAATTCCCGCAAGGTTTATAAAGCCTTTTACGGGTGAATTTATAATGAAATCTCCTGTATCACCAACCGCACGAAGCCCGCAAAAAGATGTTATTGCCTTGTTCCTTGGAATATTTTCAACGCTCTTTCCTGCTGACATAAGTACATTTTCAAGTCCCACCTCCGTTGTTGCCTTATCGTCTTTATCCTCAATATCCTCAGACGTTGGTCCTAATAGCAGGTTATTATGTACTGTCGGCGAAACCAAAATTCCTTTACCCATCTTTGTAGGCGTTGTGAAAATTGTATGCGATACTAAATTTCCACACTCAGAGTCGAGCAAAACATACTCGCCGCGTCTTGGGTGAATTTCAAAGGAATTGTCCCCTGCCATTTTTGCTATTTTATCTGCAAAAATTCCTGCGGCGTTTATTACATATCTTGCACACACCGTTTCTGTATCGGAGGAAATAACAAAAGAATCGCCGTCTTTTGTTATTGACTTTACTTCAAAATTCAGTTTCAGCTCCACGCCGTTATCCATAGCATTCCCCATCGCCGCAATTGCAAGCTCATACGGCGAAACTATCGCACCTGTCGGCGCCCAAAGTGCGCAAATCGCATTTTTTGATATGTTTGGTTCTTTTTCTATAAGAGCTTCTCTATCCAGAATTTCAAGTCCTGCAACGCCGTTCTTTACACCGCGTTCATAAAGTGCGGAAATTGTGTTTTTATCCTCGTCTGAAAAT
>JAFZNF010000142.1 GCA_017553025.1 Clostridia bacterium
CCGCTGTACCGTCCGATCCTGCCGGAGGGAATCCGGTTCGTTCCCCTCCCGAGCGAGTCATTTTCGGGAACGGTACAAAGTCCTGCCTCGTCAGCAAGGAGCATAAATATAGGTGCAGGCGGAAAACCTAAAAGTTTTTTCATTCCGTCAACATCTTTTAGAGATACTGCATCATAGCCTCGCTCATCGCAGATTTCTTTAACTGCCAGGTAATACCCTGCCGCCATTTTCATACTTTCGGGATTAGCAGGTTTTTTGAAGTCCCATTTGCTCATAACCTTGTCGATTACAGCTTGCTTTTGTTCATCTGTAATTCTATTATATCTCTGCTCAATTTCAAGCATTTCAAAGGTTTCAATTTCCGCACCGATTTCGCGTTTTAGCGAGCCACCGTCATAAAGAGTTCCGTATAAATTCATATCACGGTAACCTGCCATACCGCATTTAGCGTGACGGAGCTTTTTGGCACAAGATGCAGCCAAAGCATAGTTATATACTTTCTTGGTATTTGAAGGTGTGCCTACAATATCATATATGTAACGGAAAGTATATCCCAAATCGTAAAAAGTCTTTCTAAGTGCCGTTGTACCTGCCTGGTCGGCAGTTGTAACCAATCTGTCGCCCTCGCGCCAGCCGCAAAGCCCCCAAAGCACCATCGGAATATGACGAAAATGTTCAGTTACCTTTACAACTGCGTGAGTTGGTATCCATCCTGCTATACACACGATAAGACAGTCAAAATCCTGACCCTTCAGCGCGTCGACAGCCTTTTTAATGTCATTTTCCTCATAATCATCTGTTACCGGATAGACAGAAATCAAGTCCATTCCCTCTTTTTTCAGGTTTTCTTCTGCGGTTTTGCATTTATTTATAATAATGTCAATAGGTGTATTAACCTCGCCAAAACCTACAAATGCTGCTTTTAACATAGTTTATCGCTCCTTTTTTACAGAAATACTTTTGATTTTCAAAAATCAAATTATCCTTTGCAACTATTATGGAAAGTATTATATCACAATACAAAAAAAATTTCAATACAAAAAAACAACATTTTATGCAAGTAAAATCATTTACATATGATATAAATAGCAAAAGACTGTTTCTTTTTTGAAACGATCTTTATTGTAAAATTATTCCTCATAAAGAGACTTTAAGACCTCTTTTTTAGACATACAACTCGGAAATATCAGTACAGAGTCCCTTTGTCTGCTCATAAAGATTGCGATAGATTTTATATGATTTCTCATATATCTTTGCTGAATCGGAATTAGGCGTATATTTTCTGAAATCCTGTAAAAATCCGTGAATTTCTTCCCAATCGCTGAACATTCCTGAGGTCATACCCGCCAAAAACGCCACACCCAAGGCAGAACCAGGGTGTGAAGGGTATGCGGTAACTTCTTTATCAAGCACATCTGCTGCAATCTGACACCAAAATTTACTGCGTGAGCCTCCGTTTGTGGCGATTATATGCTTAGGATTATACCCCATCTCCTTGATTGTATCAATGTGATGCTTAAATCCATAAATAACAGCCTCCAGGCACGCCCTGAAAATATGTGCTTTTGTATGGGACAGGGTTAGTCCAAACATTATTCCTCTTGCATTAGGATCAAAAATCGGCGTTTTTTCTCCCAAGAAGTACGGAAGAATTATTAACCCGTCTGATGCAGGCGGAAGCTTTGATGCTTCCTCATCAAGCTCTTTTAATGCGTCGCCGCCGTAGTTATCCAAAATATCGCCGAGATACCACTTAACCAGTGAGCCGCTTGCTGCCATACAGCCGTTAATAAGATATTTATCGGGAACTATATGGTAATCAAAAAAGAGTTTGGGACTTGTTCTAATATCCTCAGTGCAGTACAAAATATCACCTGCACCGCCAAATTTTATGAGCAAATCGCCCTCTTTTGTAATTCCTGCCGAAAGAGTGGAAGCTACGTGGTCTGCGCTCCCTGCAATTACAGGAATACCTTCTTTTAAGCCGGTAATATTTGCAGCCGAGGCTGTAACATTCCCCACAATGCTTCCCGACGGGTTTGCTTTTGGAAACCAGTCAGGGTTAAAATCGAACATTTCCATTTGCCATTTTAGCCATTTCTGATTTCTTATATCAAACAGTCCGCTTTCAACAGCCCAATTCATTTCAACAGACATCTTGCCTGTCAGCTTATACACAATATAATCGTATGAGCCGAGAACATAGCGCATTTTTGCAAAAATCTGCGGCTCGTTTTCACGCACCCACAACATTCTCGGAAGTACGTGCTGTTGATTGGTATACCCGCCTGTTAGGTTAAAAAGCTCATTTTGGTCAATTTTTTCCGAGATTTCCTGTATCTGCTTTACGCAGCGGGCATCGTTTTGCTGAATTGTATTCCTTATCGGCTCGCCGTTTTCATCAAGCATAACTATTGCGGGCACCATTCCCGTTACGCCTATACATTCTACTGCATCAAAAAGCTCACCGTTTCGGCTCTTTAACTCGCATATGACTTTCTTTGCGTTATTCCACCAGTCAATTGCGTTTTCCTCTGCCCAGCCGCTTTTTTCAGATATAAGGTTATGCGGAGCACTAACCTCATCTAAAATTTTACCCTTTGATGAAACAAGCACCGCTTTTACAGATGTTGTTCCTATATCAATACCTAAAACTGTTCTTTCCATATACTTCTCCACCGTCAGTCAATTTTTATCATTTCAAGTGACTCAACCACTTCAGTTGCATAGGGCGCCATCTTTTCGCGCATATCCGCAAATGGTGAAACGCCTATACCTATGCTGCCAGCCGCCTGCGCCATTTTTACATCAACATATGAGTCGCCAATCATTATCATTCTATCAAGCGGAACATTCTGTTTCCGGGATACATATATAAGCATATCAGGTTCAGGCTTTCCCTGTGCCACATCCTCGGGAGTTACTACAAAACGTACATTATCCCAGCAGTTATATCTGGACATCGAGCCCTTTGTTCTTTCATATGTATCGGAGGTCGCAACGCCATATGGTACACCAAGCTCATTTATGCGTTTCATAAGCTCAACATATCCAGGCTGCGGACTTAGAGCTTTGTCTAAGCTTATATCTTTATCAGACTCAACAAAAAGCTCAGATGCAAGCTTTCTTGCCTCGTGCCAGATAATGCCCAGCTTTTCTACGAGAAATGCCGCCAATATAACGACCTCCTCAGTCGGGGGCGCTATCGCAAGTATGCCGACAGGATCTACCCACGTCGCAGTAACTGTATCCCCTGTAATATCTGCACACACGCCCATAAGCTTTGTCCATACAAGCGTTATTTCTTTGGAACAATATTTAGAAAGTGCGCGAATTCTTGCATTCGCCATTTCAATCCAAAACTGTTCTGAATCAAACATAAGCCCGTCTTTATCAAAAACAAGCAGGTCCGCTTCATATTCATTATTGTTTATTGTAATAGTAGCCATTTTTTATGCTCTAAATCTGCGAACAACCTTCATAAATTCGGCAACACGCTTTTCATCAACCATATTTTCAAATATACCGTCATACTTGAAGGTTGTTGCAACAACGGCACCGTCTGCAATAGAAAGCTGGTCTTCAATGGTTTCCTTGCGGCAGCCTGTGTTTGCAAATATAACCATATTCGGAACGGCGTCCTTTACCTCTTTTAACACAGATGAATCGGTAGCTGAGCCTGCTGTCTGACCGCTTACGCAAAGCGCATCGGGATGACAGTTAAATACAGTGCTCTTTGCAATTGCTGCAGGTGTACGCGGCGCAAGATAAGCAGATGCCTCAGGTACAATATTAAAGAGAAGTTTTACGTCTTCTGCGCCTATTTCGTGCTGATGGCGCACCGTCGCACCGCAATTTGTATCCCAAACCCCGAAATCGCTTGCGTATGCACCTGTAAATATTTCACGTATGAATTTAGCACCTGTTGCAGCTGCCAAATCAAGTGACTTTTTTGCATCCCATAAAACATTTACGCCAAACGGGATTTTTATATCACTCATAAGCTCGCCAACAATTCTACCCATAGCGGCAACCGTTTCTGTACGGACATCTGTGAGATACGGAAGACTGAACTCGTTTGAGAACATAACAGCATCAACACCTCCGTTTTGAAGTGCCTTTAAATCCTTTCTTGCGCGGTCAACTGCATATTCCATACCTAAATTTTTGTCAAATTGCGGGTCACCGGGCAGCGCCGCTAAATGGCACATAGCAATTATCGCTTTTTCCGTTCCTATAACTTCTTTTAACCAACTCATTTTTTATACCTCCGTTTTTTATAAATTTGCTCCGCCTGAAACATTCATCGCTTCACCTGTTATAAACTCCGACTCAGGCTGTACGAAAAATGCAACGGCATTTGCAACATCCTCAGGATAGCAAAGGCGTCCTAATGGTGTGTTGTCAATATAACTTTGGCGCACAGCCTCGGGTTCCATACCCTTCATCTTGCCTTCCCAAACAATTTCCCTGTCCTGCATAGGTGTTTTTACCCAGCCGGGGCAAACGCAGTTTACAGTAATGTTATATGGTGCAAGACCGATTGCAGATGCCTTGGTCATACCTAAAACACCGAATTTCGAAGCTGTGTAATGCACAAGAGTCGGGTCCGGCTTTACCGCAGCCATTGAACAGGTATTAACTATTCGCCCGCCCTTATCTTTAAGATATGGGATAACC
>JAFZNF010000143.1 GCA_017553025.1 Clostridia bacterium
AGTCGAAGGTAAAGAGTGCTAATACTAAAAAGGAGGCGATATTATGAGCATTAAACCATTAGCAGACAGAGTCGTTATAAAGATGCTGGAGGCTGAAGAAACAACAAAAGGCGGAATTATACTGGCGAATGCCTCAAAAGAGAAACCGCAGGTTGCGGAGATTGTTGCGGCAGGTCCCGGCGGAGTGGTAGACGGCAAAGAAATAAAAATGGAAGTCAAGGTAGGCGATAAGGTACTTATTGCGAAATATTCAGGAACAGAAGTAAAACTTGACGGAGAAGAATATACAATAGTAAGGCAGTCTGACATTTTAGCTATTGTTGAATAGTATTGGAGGGGTTTATATGGCAAAACAGATATTATACGGAGAAGAGGCAAGACACGCTTTGGAGCGTGGTATTGACCAGCTTGCGGATACCGTTAAAATAACGCTTGGTCCAAAGGGCAGAAATGTTGTTTTGGATAAGAAATTCGGTGCGCCGATAATAACTAACGACGGTGTTACAATAGCAAAAGAAATAGAACTTGAAGATGCTTTTGAGAATATGGGCGCTCAGCTCGTTAAGGAGGTTGCAACAAAAACCAATGATGTTGCAGGCGACGGAACGACAACGGCAACACTTCTTGCACAGGCTCTTGTAAGAGAGGGCGTTAAGAATGTAACAGCAGGCGCAAATCCTATGATTGTCAAAAAAGGGATTTCAAAGGCCGTTAAGGTTGCTGTTGAAAATCTTTTAAAGAATGCAAAGGCAGTAAACGGAAAAGCTGATATTGCAAGAGTTGCGGCAGTTTCTGCGGCAAGTGACGAAATAGGCGAGCTTATTGCCGAGGCTATGGAAAAGGTAACAGCAGACGGCGTAATTACCGTTGAAGAATCGAAAACGGCAGAAACATATTCGGAAATTGTTGAAGGTATGCAGTTTGACAGAGGCTATATTTCACCTTATATGGTAACCGACACCGATAAGATGGAGGCTGTCTTAGACGACGCATATATACTTATAACCGACAAGAAGATTTCAAATATTCAGGAAATTCTTCCGCTTCTGGAGCAGATTGTCCAGATGGGCAAAAAACTTATGATTATCGCAGAAGACGTTGAGGGTGAGGCATTAACAACTCTTATTTTGAATAAATTGAGAGGCACTTTTGTATGCGTTCCCGTAAAAGCACCTGGGTTTGGCGACAGAAGAAAAGCTATGCTTCAGGATATTGCAATTCTGACAGGCGGTCAGGTTATTTCCGAGGAACTCGGCTTAGAACTTAAAGATACGCAAATAGACCAGCTCGGACGTGCAAAGCAGGTTAAAATCCAAAAAGAAAATACCATAATTGTTGACGGTATGGGCGATAAAAACGCTATAAAGGACAGAGTGAATCAAATAAGGAAAGAGATTGAAAACACAACCTCGGAATTTGATAAGGAAAAACTGCAGGAAAGACTTGCAAAACTTGCAGGCGGAGTTGCAGTAATCAAGGTAGGAGCCGCAACCGAAACCGAAATGAAGGAAATGAAGTACAGGATTGAGGACGCTTTGGCGGCTACAAAAGCGGCTGTTGAAGAGGGTATCATTGCAGGCGGCGGAACGAGCTATATAAATGTTATACCCGACGTTGCAAAACTTCTGGATACGGCAGACGGCGATGAAAAGACAGGTATAAATATCGTTTTGAAAGCCTTAGAAGAGCCTGTACGCCAAATTGCGGAAAATGCAGGACTTGAAGGCAGTGTAATTGCCGATAAGGTTAAGGCGTGCAAAAAGGGTGAAGGCTTTAACGCACTCACTGAGGAATATATGGATATGCTAAAGGCAGGAATTGTTGACCCTGTAAAGGTTACAAGATCTGCACTTGAGAATGCTGCGTCTGTTGCGGCGATGGTTTTGACAACCGAAAGTCTTGTTGCCGATAAGCCGGAGAAAAATCCTCCTGCTGCACCTGCTATGGACCCGTCAATGGGCGGAATGTATTAAAAAGGAAAAAACTGTGAAAAAGCTGACCGAAATGGTCAGCTTTTTTCGTTATGACGAGAAAAACATGTATGCAAAATGCACAAAAATGGTGTAAAAATTCAATAAAATTTC
>JAFZNF010000144.1 GCA_017553025.1 Clostridia bacterium
AGTCACGGCAGAAAAGCGTTATAAAATCATTGTCAATCTCTATTGCGATATTACGGCTCCCGCAGGAACAACTAATGCTTTCGTTTTTCGCAAGCTCGTTTATATGCTCAACCGCCTCAAAAATTACGGAAAGCTCTTCGCTGACTTTAAAATCATCTTCAAGCTCATTTATGAGTTTTTCCTGCTCGGCAATCTCGCCTCGTATCTTTGCATCATCACCGATAAACAATATGCCAAATCCCGATTCGCTGCACGTAAGAACAAAAAAATCGTTATGCCAGAAAGCAATTTTTCGTATATTGTAAAGATGTGTTTCGCCGCAAATGGGACAATCCACCGAAAAGGCATATCTGTCTTTTTTAGAAGAAACGCGGACATTTGGGTTTTTACACATACTGTTTGCGCATAAAAAGTCTGTGCCTGAATTTTCCGAAAAGTCGAAAAGGTTTACACCGCGTACTGTAATTGTTGAACAGCAGGGACATATATATCCGATAGATTTTTTAAATTCTTTTATCATTACTCTATTCCAATCTTATTTTCTCTTGCCCAATAGAAGAGATATTGCTGTGCAAATCCGCCCAAATCTCCGAATTTGTTGTTTGCAAATTCTGAAATGGTTTCCTTTGTCTGCTCCTTATCAAAATAGCAGTATTCCATAATACGCTTTACCCATACATCAACGGGAAATCCCTCGTGCTTTTCAAGTCCGAACAAAAGTATGCAGGAGGCGACCTTTTCGCCAACGCCTGAAAGCCTTAAAAGCTGGGACTTTGCATAATCAAATGATGCATTTTTAAGCGATGCAAGGTCAATTTGCCCGTTTTTCACCGCCTTTGCTGCGGCTAATATGTATTTGTCGCGGAAACCCGCCTTAATTACCGACAAATCCTCAAGTGAAAGTGCAGAAAGGGTTTCGGCTGTGGGAAATTTATGATATATACGCCCGCCCTTGACAAATTCTTCTCCAAAATTTGCGCATAAAAGCTCGATGATTTTTTTAATTCTCGGTATATTGTTGCTTGCCGAAATTATAAAGGAAATAAGGCACTCAAACGCGTCCTGATTAAGGATACGTATTCCGCCCCCGAAAGAGATTGCATTTTTCAAAACAGCATCTTTTGAAAGCTCGGCTTTTACTGTCTCGTAATCGCGTTCCAAATCAAAATAATGTTTCCATATGCGGTTAAAGGTGTCAAGACTTGTATCCTTAAAAATTATTTTTCCGTCCTTTTGGCAAATATGCAGATATCTACCTTGCGCAACACCCGAAAATCCGTCCTCGTCATAGTTCCAGCGGAAACATTGACCGCAGTCAAAGGTATGAAAGAGGTCAAAAGAGGACATATCATAAAGTATAAGGTCGTTATTTTTTTCACAAATTCTCATAACTTAGACAGTATATCATATTTTTTAGTATTTATCAATAATTTGCCTATATTTTTTCAAAATAATTGACAAAGAAGGCAAATAAAACTATAATAAGCGGTATAAGGAGTGATATTATGGGTATCAAAGAAAATCTTGAGAAGTTAAAATACAGTACAAAAGATGTATACTCGCATATTCCGACTGAAAAAAGACGAGAAATGCTTGACCTTTGCGATGAGTATATGGAATTTTTGGACAATGGTAAAACTGAGCGCGAATGCGTAAGTACTGCCGTAAAAATGGCGGAAAGCCAAGGGTTTGTACCATTTCACAAAAAGGAAACGCTTAAGGCGGGGGATAAGGTATATTTTATAAACAGGAAGAAGAATATTATGCTTGCCGTTATCGGGAGCGAGAATATAGAAAAGGGCGTAAACATAGTGGGTGCGCACATAGACTCACCGCGTCTTGATCTAAAGCAAAATCCCCTTTATGAGTCCAATGGTCAGGCGCTTTTAAAAACACATTACTACGGCGGGATTAAAAAATATCAGTGGACGGCAACGCCTCTTGCCATACACGGTGTATGCTATACAAAAGACGGCGGGCAGGTAGAAATTTGTGTCGGAGAAAAAGAGGAAGACCCCGTTTTTTGTATTACCGACTTACTTCCTCATCTTTCACGCGAACAGATGTCAAAAAAGCTGTCCGAGGCAATAGAGGGCGAGTCTTTAAATATTTTGGTAGGCGGAATGGGCGTTAATGACTGTGAAATAGAGCATAGCGTAAAAATGAATGTTTTGAATATTTTGAATATTGCATACGGTATAACGGAGGAGGCTTTTTTGTCCGCAGAGCTTGAGATTGTGCCGAGCTTTAAAGCCAAAAATGTAGGCTTTGATATGAGCTTTGTAGGAGCGTATGGGCAGGACGACAGAGTTTGTGCGTTTACCGCGTTAAAAAGTATTTTTGATATTGAAAATCCTCAAAAAACAGCAGTTTGCCTGCTTGTGGATAAAGAGGAAATCGGCTCCGAGGGAAATACCGGAATGATGTCGAAATTCTTTGATATGGCAATTGCTGAGCTTATAAATAAACTTGACGGCGCTTGCGATATGATAAAATATAACAGAGTTATAAGAAACAGTGCCTGTATGTCAAGCGATGTGAGTGCCGCACTTGACCCGAACTATGAAAGTGCGTTTGAAAAACAAAATTCAGCTTTGGCAGGACGTGGTATAGCAATTATGAAATATACGGGCGCCGGCGGAAAGTCAGGCTCGTCCGATGCGTCAAGCGAGTTTATGCACGATATACTTTCAATTATGGATAACAACGGTGTAATATGGCAGAGCTGTGAGCTTGGAAAGGTTGATAAAGGCGGCGGAGGAACGATTGCAAAGTATGTCGCAAACCTGAATATGAATGTTGTTGACTGCGGTGTGCCTGTACTTTCAATGCACTCGCCTTTTGAGGTGACTGCCAAGGGCGATATTTATATGGCATATAAAGCATACCTTGCATTTTACAATGACAGCATCTAAAAAACAGGAGTTAATCTCCTGTTTTTTTGTACTCTTCTTTTGTGAGTCCTTCAAATGCGACCTTTACAGATTGTTCCGAAATGTCACAGCCGAGAAAGTATACGGGAACACGCGACAGCATAAGGTCGATAAGCTCCAATGTTTTTCCTAAACTTTGGGCACTTTTGGGCATATATACTTGGTTCATAATTCTGTTAAGGCAATTTTTGGGTATTTGCTTTGATATTGACGGCTTTTTGCTTCGGCTTAAAAATGTGATACTAAAAAGCGGCACAGTACGGTTTTTTTGCCAGCCCTCCTTGCCTGCCCAAGGTGTAGAGCATACGAAAACTTTGTTATCTTTAATTCTGATGATAGGCTTATCTCCGTTAATTATGTCAACCGCTTTTCCCAAATACCTGCGCCAAAGGAGAATGTGCGTTGATTTGCCCGTTCCGCTCGGCGCAGTAAAGAGGTATGCGCCGTTTTTATATGAAATTGCCGCTCCGTGAAAAACAAAAGCACCAAATTCGGGCAGTCTTTCAGCAATGGCGCGGTATATACATAAAAATTCCGCATACTCGGGGGTTGCAGGTTCCTTTGCCTTTTCAAGCTCATATTGCAGCTTCTCTCTAGATATGCAAACCTCTATATCGGGACTTTGGGACGGCTCTTTTATATAATCCCTGCAAAGCTCCTTTGCAAGAGGATATAGAGGGGTTATTTTTATAATAAGACCTGCAATTTTTATAAAAAATACATCACCCATTTTCAGTTCTCCTCAATTATTTTTCCAATAAAAGAGCCGTTTATTATACTCTCCAAATGAACTTTTTTATACATTCCCGATAGGTCATTTTCGGTTTCTACCAAAACATTCATATAGTTATCGGTTTTTCCTTCAAAGGATTTGCCTTGGCGCTGTTCAAAAAGCACTTCTTTATTCTTACCTACAAACTTTTTCATAAATTCGTATTTGGATTTGTCGGTAATTTCTTTTACGATTTTACTGCGCTCAGCCTTTATACTTGCCGGCACCTGATTTGGGAAACCGTCGGCAGGTGTACCGCGCCGTCTTGAATACTGGAATATATGCGCACCTGAAAAGGAAACCTTTTCCAAAAATTCGCAGGTTTTAGAAAATTCTTCATCGGTTTCACCGGGAAATCCTACCATTACGTCTGTAGTTATCGAAACGTCAGGAAAATGCTTTCTAAGCCCCGAAACTATTTCAAAATATTCATCAGCCGTATACTTTCTGTTCATTCGCTTTAGGGTTTCGTCACAGCCGCTTTGAAGTGACAGATGAAAATGATGGCAAAGTTTTTTTGCGCCGCTGATTTTTTGGATAAATTCTGCATTTAGCGTCATAGGCTCAATAGAGCTCAGGCGTATACGCTTTATACCGTCAATCTTGTCGGCAGAAAGGAGTAGGTCGCAAAGGGTGCAGTCTCCCAAATCAAGACCGTAAGAGGCGATGTGTATTCCGACATATGTCACTTCGGAAAATCCTGCAAGAGAAAGCCTTTTTGTTTCTTCCAAAACATCGGAAAGCGCACGGCTCCTTATAGGACCTCTTGCATAGGGGATTATGCAGTATGAACAAAACTGATTACACCCCTCCTGCACCTTTATATATGCCCTTGTGCGGTCTTGATAATCGGATATTGCAAGAGGCTCGAATTCGTGAATGTGCGAAATATCGCTTCTGTGTGAATAAAAATTTTCGCCCGTATGCTCTTTTAACAGCTCAACGATTTTCTCGCGTTCCTTTGCACCCAATACGAGGTTTACACCCTCTATTTTTGCCACATCATCTGGTGAAACCTGTGCATAACAGCCTGTTACGATTATATAAGCATTCTCATTCATTTTTTTTGCACGGCGGATAATCTGGCGCGATTTTCTGTCGCTCATACCCGTTACAGTGCAGGTATTTATAACATAAATATCGGCAGGCGTTTCAAAATCGCAGACTTTATAGCCGTTTTTTAAAAACAGCTCGCTCATAGCCTCTGTTTCATATTGATTAACTTTGCAGCCGAGTGTGTAAAAAGCAACTTTCTTCATAATTTTCCTCAAAAATGCCATAAATGAGCAATAATATTACGCATATTATATAAAATTTATCCAAAAACTTCAATACCCCATTGACTATTTTTGAAAAAAGTTGTATTATGAAGTTGAAATTTAAGACAGGGAGGAATTTATTATGAAAACTTTTAATCTTTCGCTGAACTGTATTAACGACGTCAAGGATTTTGTAAACATTGTGTCAAAGTACGATTTTGATATTGATTTGACTTCGGGAAGATATGTAGTTGACGCAAAGTCAATTATGGGAATATTCAGCCTTGATTTGTCAAAACCTATTAAAGCGGAAATTCACTCCGATGACTGCGACCAATTTATTGATGAAATTGGAAAATTTATAGTTGATTGATTGAACATTCGAATTTTTGCGTAAAAGTATGCCTTAAAAGGCATACTTTTTTGCATTTTGCGGAAAAATAGGGAAAAGGAAGTGAATGTTTATGCGTGTAGGAAGACAGACATTAGTCTTCGAAAAGAGACCGTCGATTTTTGAAACAGCATCAACTGTCGGTAAAAAAGAGGGAGAAGGTCCGCTCAGGGAAAAATTTGATACGGTGCTTGCCGATGACTATTACGGTGAGGACAGCTGGGAAAAAGCTGAGAGTAAACTCCAAAAAAAGACGGCGGAAAAACTTATGGAAAAAGCAGGAGTCAGCGAACAGGAGATTGATTTTATTTTAGCCGGTGACCTTTTAAAC
>JAFZNF010000145.1 GCA_017553025.1 Clostridia bacterium
CGAAGAAAAGTTAAAAGATGCCGAGAAGAAACTTTCGGCGATGAAAAGCCGTATAGATGTATGCGAAAAGAAACTTTCCGATTTAACTTCAGAGGAAAAGGCGCTTTCATCAGCTTTTTCGGAAAAACAGCTTGATTTTGCGCAGAAGTCCTCAAAAAAGCGAATGCTTGAGGCTATGGAGAATGATTATGAGGGCTATGCAAGGAGCGTAAAGGCGGTAATAAAGGCAAATGAGCTTAAATCACGCAGAATTTACGGAACGCTGTCAGGACTTATTTCGGTTGATAAAGAATATATCACTGCTATAGAAACAGCGCTTGGCGGAGCTCTTCAAAATATAGTGGTAGAGGACGAAGAAGACGCAAAACACGCAATAGCATATTTAAGGAACAATAAACTCGGCAGAGCTACATTTTTGCCGATTTCTTCAGTTACGGCAAAAAGACTTGAAAACGAGGCGGAAATAAAATCAAATAAGGGCGTAATAGCTTTAGCAAGCGAGCTTGTAAAGACGGATAAGAAATATTCAAAAATAGTTGAAAGTCTGCTTGCAAGAACGGTTGTGACAGATAATATAGATAACGCAATCGCGCTTTCAAAAAAATACGCATACCGTTTCAGGACGGTTACGCTTCTTGGTGACATTCTAAACAGCGGCGGTTCAATAAGCGGGGGAAGCGTCAATAAAACGAGCGGTTTTCTGTCGCGTGCAAGCGAAATAAAAACGCTTGAGGGAGAAATTTCACGGCTTAGTCTTGAAATTCAGAAAGAGCAAAAACAGCTGGAGTCAAAAAGAGCGGATATCGATAACTTAAATATGCAGCTTGAAAGTTTTATGCCGCTTGCAAGAGAATACGAAAATGATATTTTGGTGCTTAAAAACTCAAATGAACATCTTTTAGGTGCACTGAAAAGCGGGGAGTCTGATAAAGGCATTGATACAGAGCTTAAAGCGATTGAGGAGGAGCTTTTAAAGTCTCAGGAGGAAATCGCAGTTCTTATTGCCAGTGTGCGTACGGGCGAAAATGATATTTTGAGCCTTAATCAAGAAATAGAATTGCTTTCAGAAAAATATGAGCAGATACAAGCCCAAAAGGAGCAAAAAGCACAGGATATTATGGACGAAACTGTGCGTATGCGTGCATTAGAACAGGAAATTTTGGCTGAGAAACAGAATATTGAGAGCATAAAAGTAACTATTGCCGAAAATATTGAGGAGATTTCCAAAAAGACGGAGGATAAGGCAGAAATAGAGAAGAAAAATACAGAGCTTTCAGCAGAAATTGAAGAAAAGCGCGCAAAAATTGAGGAAACATTAAAAATTTCCGAGAAAATTAAGGTGAGGCTTAGCGAAATTGAGCAGGAAAAATCGGTAATTTTAGAAAAACTCAAAGGTATGCAGACTCAAAATAAGGAGTTTACAGATAAGCTGATACTTCTGCAGCAGGAGCTTTCGCGTATCGAAAGCAAGGAAGAAAGACTTACTATGCAGCAGGACGGGGCAATATCACGCCTTTGGGACGATTACGAGCTAACCTTGGAAACGGCGGAGGAGGTAAAAGCGGAAATAGAAGACGAGAAAGCCGCATCTTCACGTGCGTCGGAGCTTAAATCAAAAATAAAATCTCTGGGAAGTATCAATATTGACTCTATTGAAGAGTATAAGAATGTAAAGGAACGTTTTGAATTTTTATCAGGCCAAAAAGCAGATTTAGAGAGCGCTAAAAGCAATCTGCTTGGCGTTATAGACTCTATGCAGGAGCTTATGGAGGAACATTTCGGAAAGCGGTTTGAGGAGATAAATGTGAGTTTCGGGAAGGTATTTTCCGAGCTTTTCGGAGGCGGTCACGGAAGACTTTATCTGTCGCGTCCCGAGGACGTTCTGGAAAGCGGTATAGAAATTGAGGCGCAGCTCCCCGGGAAAAGTCTTCAAAACATCAATCTTTACTCGGGCGGTGAAAAGTCATTTATAGCAATAGCCCTGCTTTTCGCGATACTTAAGGTAAAGCCGACGCCGTTTTGCATTTTAGATGAAATTGATGCGGCTCTGGACGATTCAAACGTGTGGCGTTTTGCCACTTACCTCAAAAACTATATTGACGATACGCAATTTGTCGTAATAACGCACAGAAGAGGAACGATGGAAGCGGCAAATACGCTTTACGGCGTAACTATGCAGGAAAAGGGAGTAACAAAAATGCTTGCCTTAAATATAGATGAAGTTGATGAAAATCTTATAAAATAAGGAGAAAAAATGTCATTTTTTGAAAGAATAAAAAGCGGTCTGGGAAAAACACGCGAGTCTTTTTCTGAAAAAGTGAACAGTGTGTTTTCGGCATTTGTGAAGATTGACGAGGACTTTTTTGAAGAGCTTTTAGAAGTTTTGATTATGGCGGATTTGGGTACTAAAACCGCAGAATATGTGGTAGAAACGCTCAAATCACGGGTAAAATCAAAGCATCTTAGTGATGCGGAGGATATAAAGGAAGAACTAAAAAATATAATTGCCGAAATCCTGACCGAGCAGGATACAAGTATGCACCTTGAAACAAAGCCGTCAGTGATTTTGGTAATAGGCGTAAACGGAGTCGGAAAAACTACGAGCATAGGCAAAATGGCGGCTCTTTATAAAAAAAAGGGCAAAAATGTACTGCTTGCGGCGGCGGATACCTTCCGCGCAGCGGCGATAGACCAGCTTGATGAATGGGCGGCACGTGCAGGCTGTGACATAATAAAAAACAAAGAAAATTCTGACCCTGCGGCAGTGGTTTTTGATGCCTGCCGTGCGGCAAAAGCACGAAATACCGATATTTTGATATGCGATACGGCAGGAAGACTGCATAATAAGTCAAATCTTATGGCAGAGCTTAATAAGATTGCGAGGGTTATAGAAAAGGAACTTCCGGGGGCGGACAAGGAAATATTGATTGTTTTAGACGCATCAACCGGACAGAATGCGGTTTCACAGGCAAAACTCTTTTCTGAGGCGGCAGAGATTTCAGGTATAGTTCTTACAAAGATTGACGGAACAGCAAAGGGCGGAATAGTCGTTTCAATAGCAAAGGAGCAGAATATCCCCGTAAAATTCATCGGAGTGGGAGAGGGGATTTTGGATTTGCAGGAATTTGACGCCGAAAGTTTTGCAAAAGCGCTGTTTTCTGGTATATAGCGCATTGACATAGAATACATAATGTGATAAAATAACCTTTAACGTACGATTTGGAGGAAAAAGATGGTCAAAATTGCAATTATGGGATACGGCACCGTCGGAAGCGGTGTTTATGATATTATAAAGGCAGATAATTTTGCATATGAGGCGATGAATCCTATTGAAATCAAGTATATTCTTGATATAAGGGATTTTCCCGACCATAAGGAAAAAGAGATTTTCACAAAGGATTTTAATGTCATTTTAAATGATGATGAAATTTACTGCGTAGTTGAAGCAATGGGCGGATTAAAGCCGGCCTATGAGTTCACGAAATCACTGCTTTTAGCAGGGAAAAATGTTGTTACCTCCAATAAAGAGCTGGTAGCGACTCACGGACCTGAGCTTTTGAAAATTGCAAAAGACAAGAACGTGAATTATCTCTTTGAGGCAAGTGTCGGAGGCGGTATTCCGATAATAAAGCCGCTTTGTTCCAGCCTTAAAGCAAATAAGATAAAAAAGATTGCGGGCATTTTAAACGGTACTACAAACTTTATCCTGACAGAAATGGTAGAAGAGGGGAAAAGTTTTTCCGAGGCGCTTAAAATGGCTCAGGATAACGGCTATGCAGAGCGCAATCCTGCAGCTGATATTGAGGGACACGACGCCTGCCGTAAAATCGCAATTTTGGCATCGCTTGCGTGGGGCGAGTATATAGATTATAAGAATATCCCGACAGAGGGTATTACAAACATAACTTTAGAGGATGTTGATGCGGCATCAAAACTTGGTTACAGCGTGAAACTGATTGGCTATGCTGATAAGAGGGACGGGCTTTATATCTGGGTTTCGCCGATGCTTGTCAGGAAAAGCTGTCCGCTGTCAGGCGTAAACGGGGTATTTAACGCTATTTTGGTGGACGGAAATTATTTGGGCACATCAATGTTTTACGGTCAGGGAGCAGGCAAATTTGCCACAGCGAGTGCAATGGTTGCTGACGTAATCGAAAGCGTACGGCATATAAATGCGAAAAAAGCGTATATCGATTGGCAGGTTACTGAAAAATCAAGCATTCTTCCCGTTTCGGAAAGCGAAAACAGGTATTTTGTGCGCACAAAAGAACAAAAGGACAGGATTGAAGATATTTTCGGAAAGATTTCAGTATTTGGCATAAATGCGGAGAATGTTTTTGTGACCGATGTTATGAAAGAAAAAGACTTTGAGGCTAAGGCAAAGGCTCTTGGAGTAATAAGTAAAATAAGAGTTTTAGACGCCTGAAACAAAAACGGGCATATAATATAAATAGGTTAATGTATTTTAGGGGGTTATATAAATGAGATTGGTAGTGCAAAAATACGGCGGCAGTTCTGTTCGTGATAAAGAACGTGTTATGAATGTTGCGCGCCGTATTGTGGAAACCTATGACGCAGGCAATAACGTGGTTGTTGCAGTTTCTGCACAAGGCGATACTACAGATGAGCTGATAGAAAAGGCAAAGGAAATAAATGAACACGCATCAAAACGCGAGATGGATATGTTACTTTCAACAGGTGAGCAGATTTCAATAGCGCTTTTGGCTATGGCAATAGAGAAAATAGGAAGACCTGTCATATCTCTTACGGGTTGGCAGGCAGGCTTTAAAACCGATAAGACATTCGGGAATGCAAGAATAGCCAGAATTGATACCGAAAGGCTTAAAGATGAACTTGATAAACGCAGAATAGTCATTGTTGCAGGCTTTCAGGGAATTAATAAAAATGACGATATAACGACTCTTGGAAGAGGCGGAAGCGACACATCAGCTGTAGCGCTTGCGGCGGCACTCGGAGCAGATATATGCGAGATTTATACCGATGTTGACGGGGTTTATACAGCAGACCCGAGAATTGTTAAAAGCGCTAAAAAATTAAAGGATATTTCCTATGACGAGATGCTTGAGCTTGCATCGCTGGGCGCTAATGTACTTCATAACCGCTCGGTGGAAATGGCAAAAAAGTATAATGTAAATCTTGCTGTAAAATCAAGTCTTAACAATAATGAGGGGACTTTTGTAAAGGGGGAAAATAAAGTGGAAAAAATGTTGGTTAGAGGAGTCACAAGGGATAATGATGTTGCAAGAATTTCTCTTTGCGGAGTGGAGGACACTCCCGGCAAGGCATTTACAGTATTTTCCCTTGTTTCAAAGGAGAATATAGGTGTTGACCTGATTTTGCAGTCAATAGGCAGGGACGGTAAAAAGGACATCAGTTTCACGGTTAAGGAAGATGACTTGGAACCCGTTTTAAAAGTTTTGGAAAATAACAGTGATATTATCGGTGCGGAAGATGTTAAATTTTCAAAGGATATATCTAAGGTATCGATAGTAGGAGCAGGTATGGTGACAAATCCGGGTGTTGCAACAAAGATGTTTGAGGCGCTTTATAATGCACATATAAATATAGCAATGATTTCCACGTCTGAAATTAAAATTTCGGTTTTGGTGGATAAAAAAGACGCCGAGCGTGCAGTTAATGCCATACACGACGCATTTTTGCTTGAAAACTGATATTCGGCGGACTTTTTAAAAGTCCGCCCGATTTATTTAGCAGAGGATAGAATATGGATAATATAATTATCGGCAGAAACCCTGTTTTTGAGGCAATAAGGGCAGGGCGCGAGATTGATAAAATAATAGTAAAAAAAGGTGAGTGCGAAGGCTCTTTGGTAGCAATCATTAAGAGGGCAAAAGACGTTAAAATTCCTGTTATAGAGGCGGATAGAGCAAAACTTGACGCACTTTCGGACGGGAAAAACCATCAGGGCGTGATTGCATTTGCTGCGGCGCATACCTATACAGATGTCAAGGATATGATAAAGTCGGCAAAGGAGAAGAGCAGTTCGCCTTTTATAATCATTCTTGATAAAATTACCGACCCGCATAATTTCGGCTCAATTTTACGGACGGCAAACTGTGCGGGAGCGGACGGTGTCATAATTCCAAAGCGCGGAGGCGTTGGACTTTCGGAGACGGTTGCAAAAACCTCGGCAGGGGCATTGGAATATATTCCTGTTGCAAAGGTTACAAATATTGCGGAAACAATGGAGATGCTGAAAAAAGAGGGATTTTGGATAGCAGGCGCCGAGGCGGACGGACAGCTGATGTATAAAACCGATTTGACAGGTGCAATTGCTCTTGTAATAGGCAGCGAGGGTGAGGGAATATCGCGTCTGGTAAAGGAAAAGTGTGATTTTCTATGCAGAATACCTATGTACGGGGAAATAAATTCATTAAACGCATCGGTTGCGGCAGGCGTAATGATGTATGAAATAGTTCGCCAGAGAGAAAACGGAGGAAAACAATGAGAGCGGTAATAACGGTAATAGGCAAAGATAAGGTTGGAATAATTGCAAGAGTCAGCGCACTTTTGAGCGAAAACGGGATAAATATTTTAGATATTTCCCAGACGATAATGCAGGATATGTTTACAATGATTATGCTTGTAGATATGCAGGAGAAAAAGGTTTCCGATATTTCGGACGGGATAAAGAAAATAGAAGAGGATATGGAACTTTCAATTCATATCCAAAATGAAGATATTTTCAATCTTATGCATAGAGTATAAGGAGAAATAAAATGATAAATCCTATTGAAATTCTTGAAACAATCAATATGATTGATAAAGAAAACCTTGATATCAGAACAATAACGATGGGCATATCTTTAAAGGACTGCGCAAATCCCAGCGTTGATATTGCCTGCAAGAATATTTATAAAAAGATAATAAAAAAAGCTGAAAATCTTGTATCAGTAGGCTGTGATATAGAAAAGCAGTATGGTATTCCGATTATAAATAAACGTATTTCGGTCACACCGATAGCAAATATTGTTGATGCGCTTTCGGAGAAAAGTGTCGAAAACTGTGTAAAAATAGCAAAAATGCTCGATAAGGCGGCAAAAGATGTAGGTGTCGATTTTATAGGCGGATATTCAGCCCTTGTGCATAAGGCGATGACGGAGGGCGAGGCGGCTTTGATTGAGTCAATTCCTGAGGCTTTGGCTACTACAGATATAGTTTGTTCAAGCGTTAATGTGGGCACTACAAAAGCGGGAATAAATATGGACGCCGTTTTAAAAATGGGCGAAATAATAAGGCGTACAGCGGAAAAGACGGCCGATAAAAACGGCTTTGGCTGTGCAAAGCTTGTAGTGTTTATGAACGCAGTTGAGGATAATCCGTTTATGGCGGGCGCTTTTCACGGCGAAGGCGAGGGCGAATGTGTCATAAATGTTGGCGTAAGCGGACCCGGGGTTGTCAAATGCGCCTTGGAGAAGGTAAAAGGCGAGCCTTTTGGAATAGTAGCTGAAACCATTAAAAAGACGGCATTTAAGATAACAAGAATGGGTGAGCTTGTGGCGCAGGAGGCGTCCAAAAGACTCGGTATGCCGTTTGGAATAGTTGATTTGTCACTTGCGCCTACACCCGCTGTGGGAGATAGCGTTGCGTATATTTTAGAGGAAATGGGACTTGAAAAATGCGGAACGCATGGCACAACAGCGGCTTTAGCACTTTTAA
>JAFZNF010000146.1 GCA_017553025.1 Clostridia bacterium
AATATGTCGGCTGTGCAAAAAAGCACACAACCCCTGAAATTTCATATTATAAATTATGAAAATTGTGTTTTTGGGGGTGCTTTGTTGAGCAGATTTATTATAGAAGGCGGCAATAAAATGGAGGGCGAGATAAATGTTCAAGGCTCTAAAAATGCCGTCCTGCCGATACTTGCCGCAGCCATACTAAGTGACGGGAAAAATGTTATTTATAATTGCCCTAAGCTGCGCGATGTTGATATGACAATTGAGGTGCTGAAAAACCTCGGGTGCAGAATTGATTTTGAGGGAGATTGCCTTGAGGTAGATGCGTCAGGTATATCGGGATATACGATACCTGATGAGCTTATGCGACAGATGCGATCCTCTATAATTTTTTTGGGGGCAATTATAGCGCGGTTCGGAAAGGCAGAAATTTCGATGCCCGGAGGCTGTGAAATAGGCAACAGACCGATAGATTTACATCTTTCCGCCCTGCGTCAGCTCGGTGTAGAGATTACGGAATCGCACGGCTTTATTCATTGTGTGCGCAAAAAAAATCAGCCTGCCGATATACACCTTAATTTCCCGAGCGTCGGCGCGACGGAAAATATAATGCTCACGGCGTGTATGACCGACGGCATAACCACAATCAACAATGCGGCACGCGAGCCTGAAATTGCCGACCTTGAACGGTTTTTAAACCGAATGGGAGCAAGGATAAGGGGAGCGGGAAGCGACAGAATAACGATTGAAGGCGTACATAGGCTTTACAATGCGGCACATACCATAATCCCCGACAGAATAGTTGCCGCAACATACCTTGCTTGTGCTTTGGCATCAGGGGGTATGGTTGCGCTTAAGGGCGCAGATAGCTCGCATATGGGCGCTATGCTCAGCGTTCTAAAGAATATGGGTGCTGAGATTTATGATGATAAGCAGAAGATTGTGGCGGTATCGCCGCGGCGGCTTAAGAGCATAGGCACGATAAAAACGATGCCATATCCAGGGTTTCCCACCGATATACAGTCGCCGTTTATGGCGCTTGCAACACAATGCGATGGGTCGAGCGTGTTTGTAGAAAACATTTTTGAAAACAGATTCAGGCATATAGAAGAGCTTGTCCGAATGGGGGCAGACATTAAGGCGGACGGAAGAGTTGCTGTTGTAATAGGGAAAAGCGCATTGACGGGAGCAAGAGTTGCAGCGCCCGATTTAAGGGGCGGTGCGTCGCTTATTGTAGCGGCACTTGCGGCAGACGGAACAACCGAGATAGAAAATGTAACATATATTGACAGAGGATATGAGACCTTGGAGGAACGGCTTTCCTCCTGCGGTATTGATATAAAACGAAGAGAGTGAGTTTATGGCGAAACGGCAGGGTGCGGGCGGTATACAGGCCCGTCACGACGAAAGACGTAAAAAGCGCATTAAAGAGCAAAAAATGAGAAGAATTGCATTTTTTTCCGTTCTTGCTCTTATTGCTGTGCTTATCGTTATGTTTTTCACACCGCTGTTTAACATAAAAAATGTAGAAATTTCAGGAAACAGCAGAATTTCGGGAGAAGAGATAATAAATACGGTCGGCGAGATTGAGGGCAAAAATCTTTTCTCATACAGAAAAAGCAAAATCAAAAACAGGTTATATAGGCTTTCGTATGTGGAAAAAGTTTCGGTAAAGAAAAAAACATTTCCCCCGACAATATCTATTGATATAAAGGAACGTACGCCTGCCTTTCAGGCAGAATATGCAGGCGGATTTGCTGTGGTTGATAAAACGGGAAAAGTGCTTGAGCAGGCAAGTGAAAAGCTGGAGGGAGTGCCTGTTATGCAGGGCGTTTTGATAACCTCGGCGAAGCCGGGCGATGCAGTCTTGTTTAAGGACACCGAGGCGCAAAAAATAATAATGTCCTGTGTGGAAAATATGGAAAAAGCAGGCATAATAGCCGATATCACGGTTATGTCCTTTGAAGATATGACAAACATTACCTTTAACTATCAGAACAGACTTGATGTCATATGCGGTACCCATATAGACTTTCAGCGGAAACTTGCCCTTTTCAAAGAAGCGGTAAACTCCAACAAGCTGACCGAAAATTCCCGCGGAACTATAAATCTTTCCACTACGGGAAAAGCAATATATACGCCCTAACTAAGAAAAAACGCATTTTTTCAAAAAAATACAAAATAACTATTGAAATAATTAAAAAAACATAGTAAAATAAAAGTGTATATTTGTAAGATAATTAACTAAGGAGGACAGTATATGGATAACAATATAGAGCACGTAGCCGAAACTGCTGTTACACAGCCCACAGACGGCGCGAGAATTAAAGTTATAGGTATAGGCGGCGGCGGAAACAATGCTGTTGACCGTATGATTGAGGCAAATGTTGCAAAAGCTGAGTTTATTGCAGTAAATACCGACCTGCAGCAGCTCAAAACCGTAAAAGCTCCCATTGCTTTGCAGATAGGCGCAAGAC
>JAFZNF010000147.1 GCA_017553025.1 Clostridia bacterium
GACGCAGCTGCAATAGGTGACAATATAAATGATGCAGAAATGCTAAAATTGGTCGGAAAATCTTATGTTATTTCAAGTGCACCGCCGAAAGTTAAAAAAATAGGTAAATATATTGTAGACGGATTTAAAAATGCCGTGGAAAAAATTATGGAGGAATAAAAATGAGTGTTAAAGATTTTGAAAAAATCCCAAAAAGTGACCGAATAGACAGACTAAAAGATAATTTATTCAAAAAAATGCCTGAAATTGAGGCAGACAGGGCAGTTCTTTTGACTGAATCCTATAAGCAGACCGAGGGACTTCCTATTATTGAAAGGCGTGCAAAGGCGTTTAAAAATATTTGTGAAAATATCCCTATAACAATACGAGAAGAGGAACTTGTAGTCGGAAGCGCAACGATTGCGCCGAGAGGCTGTCAGGTTTTTCCTGAATATTCATATGAATGGTTGGAGTCGGAATTTGACACTATAGCAACAAGAAAGGCTGACCCGTTTTACATATCTGAGGAAACTAAAGATAAGCTGAGAAAAGTTTATCCTTACTGGAAAGGAAAGACTACAAGCGAGCTTGCGGAATCATATATGGCTGATGAAACAAAAACCGCAATTGCTCATAATGTTTTTACGCCCGGAAACTACTTCTATAACGGTGTCGGACATATAACAGTACTTTACGATAAGGTGCTCAAAATCGGTTTTTCGGGCATTATTGAAGAGGCAAAAGCAGAGCTTGAAAAATGCGACATATCCGACGCAGATTATGCAAAAAAATCATCATTTTTAACATCGGCAATCGAAAGTATGGAAGCTGCAATTACATATTCAAAACGATATAGCAAACTTGCATATGAAATGGCGCAAGGCGAAAGTGATTTAAACAGAAAAAAAGAGCTTTTAAAAATTGCAGAAAACTGTGATAATGTGCCTGAAAAAGGCGCAAACAGCTTTTATGAGGCGTGTCAGTCCTTCTGGTTTGTTCAGATGCTTATACAAATGGAGGGAAGCGGTCACTCAATTTCGCCCGGACGCTTTGACCAATATATGTATCCTTATTACAAGAAGGATATTGACGCAGGTAATATTACGCCTTTATTTGCGCAGGAACTTATGGACTGCATATGGATTAAGCTGAATGACCTGAATAAGGCAAGAGATGCTGCGTCCGCCGAAGGATTTGCAGGCTACAGTCTGTTCCAGAACCTTATTGCAGGAGGTCAGACGAAGGACGGCATTGATGCGACAAACGAGCTTTCGTTTATGTGTATTTTTGCGTCTATGCACGTACTTCTTCCGCAACCGTCATTTTCTATAAGGGTTTGGAACGGCTCGCCTCTTGAATTTTTAATAAAGGCGGCAGAACTTACAAGGACGGGTGTAGGACTTCCTGCGTATTACAATGACGAAGTCATAATACCTGCTTTAATCAGCAGAGGTCTGACTATGGAGGATGCAAGAGATTATAATATAATCGGCTGTGTAGAGCCTCAAAAGGCAGGTAAAACGGACGGCTGGCACGATGCTGCATTTTTCAATATGTGCAGAGTTTTAGAACTGACGTTTAATAACGGTATGGACGGCGGAGAGCTTGTCGGGATTAAAACGGGCGACGTTTCTGAATTTAAGACTTTTGATGAGTTCTATGATGCGTATAAAAAACAAATGAACTATCAGATAAAACTTCTTGTCAATGCGGATAATTCGATAGATGTTGCTCACGCAGCAAGATGTCCTTTGCCGTTTTTGTCATCAATGGTTGATGACTGCTTTAAAAGAGGCAAATCAGTACAGGAGGGCGGAGCAGTTTATAATTTTACAGGTCCTCAGGGTTTTGGTATTGCAAATATGGCAGATTCATTATACGCGATTAAAAAGCTCGTATTTGAACAGAAAAAACTTACACTTTCCGAGTATAAAGATGCACTTGATAATAATTACGGAAGAACTCTTGATAATAGTGACGCCGAAAAAATAACAACGGAAATTGTCAGACAGATGGCAAATTCGGGCAAAGAAGTAAATGAAAATGTTGTTAAAGAGGTTTATAAAAAGGTTGTATCATATAATGGAAACTTGAGTAACTCGGGCAAATATGATGCTCTGCTTGAAATGATAGACAATCTTCCTAAATTCGGAAATGACATTGATGATGTCGACGCATTTGCAAGAGATGTTGCCTATACATATACAAAACCGCTTGAAAGCTATAAAAACCCCCGCGGCGGTATGTTCCAAGCCGGATTATATCCAGTGTCTGCAAATGTGCCGCTGGGAGCCCAAACGGGAGCTACACCTGATGGAAGATTAGCGCATACACCTGTTGCAGACGGTGTGTCGCCAAGTTCGGGAAAGGACGTTCACGGTCCGACAGCATCGGCAAACTCCGTTTCAAGGCTTGACCATTCCATAGCTTCAAACGGAACACTGTTTAATATGAAATTCCATCCCTCAGCTTTAAAGGGCAGAACGGGACTTGAAAACTTTGTGGCGCTAATTCGCGCATACTTTGACCAGAAAGGAATGCATATGCAGTTCAACGTGGTAAGCCGTGAAACGCTTAAGGACGCGCAGCTGCACCCTGAAAACTACAAAAATCTTGTCGTTCGGGTTGCGGGATACAGTGCATTGTTTACCACTCTTTCAAAATCGCTTCAAGATGATATTATAAACAGAACAGAACAACGAGGATTTTAAATTTACAGGTAGGAGGAAATAATGGATAACCGTGATTTGGACACTGTAGGAAGAATTTTTAATATTCAGCGGTTTTCCGTGCACGACGGTCCCGGTATAAGAACAATTGTCTTTTTAAAAGGCTGTGCATTCCGCTGCCGATGGTGCTGCAATCCTGAATCCCAAAGTTTTGAAATTCAAACTATGAACATAGACGGAAAGATCAAAACAGAGGGCAGGGACGTAACGGTAAGAGAGGTTATGGACGTTGTCCTGCGTGACAGACCTTATTATTACCGCTCGGGCGGCGGACTTACTCTTTCGGGAGGCGAGTCGCTGTTACAGCCTGAATTTGCTGTTGCACTTTTAAGAACTGCAAAAAACAACGGCATAAATACGGCGATGGAGTCAACAGGATTTGCAGATTTTGATGTAATAGAAAGGTTTTTACCGTATCTTGACCTATACTTAATGGACATTAAACATATTAACAGCGCAAAGCATAAGGAATTTATCGGAAGACCTAATGAACTGGTTCTTGAAAATGCGAAAAAAATCGCTCAAAAAGCAAAAAAGCTCATAATAAGAGTGCCTGTAATTCCAACTTTTAACGATACAAAGGAAGAAATATTTGATATTGCAGACTTTGCATCAAAACTGGATAATGTTAAAGAAATACACCTTTTGCCTTATCATCGCTTGGGAGCTGATAAGTATAAGTGGCTGGGCAGAAAATATCTTATGGAGGATATTCTGCCTCCCGGTGATGAAAAGATGAATGAATTAAAACTTATTGCAGAATCAACAGGGCTTAAATGTCAGATAGGAGGATAGCAAATGGAAGATATTCTTTCGATTAAGGATAAAATGAGAATAATTCAGGAGATTGTGCCAGGAAAACAGATAACCCTTGCGCACATTATAGCAAATCCTGACGAAACGCTTTATCAAAAGCTTGGTCTCGCGCCTGAAACGGAGCATACTGCAATCGGCATAATTACAATGAGCCCTGCTGAAACGGCAATAATTGCAGGGGATATAGCTATAAAAGCATCAGGTGTGGAAATAGGTTTTGTCGACAGAGTAAGCGGAACTTTAATAGTTACAGGAACTGTTGCGCAGGTGCAGTCGGCTATGGATTCGGTATGTAATTACTGTATGGAAACCTTAGGCTTTACAGTTTGTCCTATAACAAAAACATAATTCATAGAAAAATAACCACAAAAAATCAAACAAAAAACAACAAAAAAATAAAAAAACAGACATTTTTCTATTGACATTGTGCTTTATAAGTGGTATTATGCTATTATAGAAAATGTTGACAAGTGAAAAGGAGAGAAAAAATGGTTAACGAGTATGAAATCAAAAAACAAATCTGTGAAATCGGAAAGAGAATTTATAACAGGGGAATGGTTGCATCAAATGACGGAAATATTTCCGTAAAAATTACTGATAACGTATTCCTTTGCACACCGACGGGCGTCAGCAAAGGATTTATGACTCCCGAATACATCTGTAAGGTTGACGGAGAGGGAAAGGTAATCGAGGCAAATAAGGGATTTAAGCCGTCATCGGAAATAAAAATGCATATGAGAGTGTATAAGCAAAGACCTGATGTAAAGTCGGTTGTTCACGCTCACCCGATTTATGCAACGAGTTTTGCGATTGCGGGAATACCTCTTACACAGCCCATTATGCCCGAAGCAGTAATTGCATTAGGATGCGTACCTATCGCAGAATACGGCACACCGTCAACAGAAGAGATACCTGATGCAGTTGAAAAGTACTTACAGCACTATGATGCAGTTTTGCTTGCAAATCACGGTGCACTCACATTCTCGGACAGCTTACTTAATGCATATCACAAAATGGAATCCGTTGAATTCTATGCAGAGCTTTTATATCATTCAAAACAGCTTGGAGGTCCTAAGGAGCTTTCAAAATCGCAGGTTATGAGATTATATGAAATCAGAAGACAGTTTGGTATGACAGGTAAACACCCTGCTGACCTTTGCCCGAATGCAAAAAACGGAAAAGCAAGCTGTCATTCGTGCGGTGCTTGCGGTGCAAAGGATACAGAACTTAGCGGAACTGACGCTGATTTAATTGCTGCAATTACCAAAAAAGTTATGGAAGAACTTGGCAAATAATTGATTTCCGAGGTCATATAAAATGGACGAAAAAGAAATAACAAGATTAGTTA